>JAOULB010000064.1 GCA_029882235.1 Gammaproteobacteria bacterium
TGTGGCTGGTTTAATTGATCAACAGACGGCGTATCTGAAAATATATGATTCGCGCCTTGATGCACCACGAGATATATTTATTAGTCAGTCTCAATCTGCACAGCATCGGGGCTATGATTTTTATTTTGAGTCTATCTCGAGCAAAGAGTCAGACTTAAAGATTCGTGCCTGGCCACTTTACCGACCTTATATCGGTGCACTGAAAATGAATACAAAGGTCGGTGCAGAACGTGAGCTTCAGACTGCACGTGGACCAATCACGATAAAATTTACTGAACTTAAGCTACGCAATATTACCACTGAGCAAAAACAGGTTTCATCGGAACTTCCATTCAAAAATGTTGGGCCAAAATTGTTCTTTAACATTGCTGCACCGGGGCAGGCTCAAAAAGAATATATGGTGTATATGCTGCCAATAGAGCAACAGGGCCGATGGTTTTATATAACCGGCGTACGTAGTGAGAATGACGCAGCCTATAAATATCTACACATACCCGCCGACCCGCAAGGCAATGTAGAGCGCTTTCTGGCATTTCATTCGTTGCTGCATGATCAGAAGCAGGTGCTGGCAACGATACAGAAAACAGTTTCAGGCGCTAACACCAGGGCAAGCAAGCTACAACAGCAAATGATCAATATCCTGTTAGATGCGGTAACTGCCTTTAATCAGGGCGGCGTGGCGGCGGTCGAAAAAATGCTGGCAGAAAAAATACCTGCCGATAAGCTTGCGCCATTTATGCAAACAACATCGACATTATTACGCAAGGTGTTTTTCCAGCTTTATAACAAAGTGATTGAAAAAGAATACAATCAGGAGAAGGCACAATTATCTAATAACGATCTGGTGTTTTTTGATGATGCATTATCTGCCCATGTTGGCTTAGCTGCGTATGGCCTGCCGTTTTATATTCAGCTCGATGATTTTGAATATCGTCCGGTAGTAAGCATCAAAGTGTCACGTAAGCCCGGTCGAGGATTGTTTTTCTTTGGTGCCGTTATGCTTCTTATTGGCCTCGTGTTGATGATCACGATTCGCTATCGACGCCTGTGGGTGCATATCGAAGACCAGGACAAGGTGAGAAAAATTATTTTTGCAGGTACGGCCTATCGGCAGAACCAGACATTCTCTGCAGAGTTTAATGCCTTATCGGAACAGTTCGCGCAGGAACCCGGGCAATGTTAGCGCAGCTGCAAAAAATTAATCAGTTTGTAGCGCCATACTTTTCGGTTTTTGGCTTTTCAGTCGATCGCGTGCTGTGGACAGCGGCCGTCTTAATGACAATGGTGTTTATTACTGTATGGCGTTTTCAGTATTTAGCGGTGAGTGATGTTGTATTCATTGTTATAGTTGCATCGGCACTAATATGGTATGGCCTGGCAAATAAAGCCTTGCGACTATTTGTCTGGTTATTGCTTGGCATTGGAGCTTTATTTCTTTTCGCCGATAAACTGTCTGTTTTACCTTCGAGTGGTCGATTAACCCAGATGTGGATGTGGCTAGTCATATTTACATGTATTTTTTTATTGGGTAGAAAAAATTCAGACGACGAGTACAAGTGGTCAGCCGTACTCCTGTGGATATGCATGCTTGGCGCAGTACTGGTTTTCCTGTTGCGCTGGTATGAGTCCTGGATGACAGGGGCTGTCACGGGTCAAATTCCTTTAAGCCATAGTGGTGATGTTTTATTGTTACTGGTCACAGTAATGACTGCCCTGGTGCTATTTTTTCAGCGTAAGCAGGCAGGCACGAAGCTGGAGCTTGGGGCTGTTATCGCGCTTGGAGTTGTTGCCGTTGTTGTCCTGTCTTATCCACCAAAATCGATTTATCATCTTAATCAACCAATTCTGCAGCTCTTCTGGTTGAAACTACACGTACCCGCTATGGTGCTGGCTTATGCGGCATTGCTGCTGGCCGGTTTTTCGAGTCTGAGTTTATTGATTCGAAACGCCCTGATTCAGCCGGGAATTTTTTACACTGAAGATGGTCAGTTATACACGGCTACGATGTATAAGCTGTTAAAAATCGGCATTTTGGCTCTGAGTGTCGGTGTGCTGACTGGGCTTTTCTGGTCAGATCAGGTGTGGGGTCATTATCTGATCTGGGAGCCCAAGCAAATTATGGCGGTGAGCTTGTGGTTATATTATCTTGCCGCGCTTCATTTGCGTCTGGATCGACGTCGTCAAACGATTTATCTAGCGTGGTGGCTAAGTATAGGATTAAGTCTGCTGGTTTTCACCAGTGTTGGTATCGACAGCTGGTTTAGTGGCAGGCATTCTTTTATAGTCTCGTAGTGGTATGATGCTCTATATAGATTTTAACTCGGTGTATAAACATTGATATGAAAAAGAACTGGAGAACAAGAATGAAATTTTTACGCTTAATCACGCTGGGCTTTATGTTTGCGATTGGCAGTGTTCATGCAGCAGGTTTTGATGAAGGTATTGAATATGAAAAAATAAAGCCACCTGTTGGTAAACAGAGTTCAGGTAAAAAGATCGAAGTAGTAGAATTATTCTGGTATGGCTGTCCGCACTGTTTTCAGTTTGAACCGCATTTGCATAAGTGGTTAAAAAAGAAGCCAGCCAATGTTGAATTTATTCGTGTACCCGCAACGTTTAGACCTGTATGGAAATTACATGCGCGTATGTATTACACCGTAGAACTGTTAGGTCTGACGGATAAACTTCATCAGAAAATATTTGACGCCTATCATGTTGGCCGTAACCGACTGGGTACAGAAAAAGAGATTCGCAAATTTTTTATCGCCAATGGTGTGAAGGGCGAAGACTTTGATAATACCTTTGCCTCTTTTGCTGTTGATACCAAAGTGCGACGCGCTGAAGATCTAACCCGCCGTTATGGCATATCCGGTGTCCCTTCAATGATTGTGAATGGGAAGTACCGTACCTCGAATAAAATATCGGGTCATTCGACTATGCTTGAAGTCATTGACTATTTAATCAAGAAAGAAAAATAAGCAATAAAACATAATGAAAGCTGCTGAACTATTTGTTAAGTGCCTTGAGAATGAAGGTGTTGAATATATTTTTGGGATTCCGGGAGAGGAAAACCTCGAGGTCATGGATGCCCTGCTGGATTCAAAAATAAAATTCATTACCACTCGTCATGAACAGGGTGCCGCCTTTATGGCCGATGTCTATGGACGTTTGACCGGCAAGGCCGGCGTCTGTCTGGCGACACTTGGGCCGGGTGCAACGAATCTGATTACAGGTGTTGCGGATGCCAATATGGATCATGCCCCGCTTGTTGCGATTGCCGGTCAGGCCAGTACCCATCGTTTACACAAAGAGTCTCATCAGGTGCTGGATCTGGCGCAGTTGTTTCAGCCTATTAGTAAATATGTTTCGCGACTGCTTGAACCGGAAATTATTCCCGAGGTTGTACGCAAGGCCTTTAAGCTGGCGCAGACGGCAAAAAGCGGTGCCTGCTTTATCGAGTTTCCAGAAAATATCGCCGACATGGATATCGATAGCGAACCACTGGGCGTGCGTGTCCCCGTCGCACCCGAACCTGCGACTGATCGCGTCGAGGCGGCAGCAGAAATTATATCTGCCGCAAAACATCCCATTATTCTCGCTGGTAATGGCGTAATACGAAATAAGGCAACCAAAGAACTGGCCGAGTTTGCCGAGAAACTCAATATCCCTGTAACCAACACCTTCATGGCCAAGGGCGTGATCCCGTTTAAACATCCAATGGCCTTAGGTACGGCTGGACTGCAGGCGAATGATTATATTAGCTGCGGTTTTAACAAGGCCGATGTGATTATCTGTGTTGGTTTTGATCTAGTTGAGTATCATCCTTACCTCTGGCATCCAACACGTGACCGTACCCTGATTCATATTGATCAACTTCCAGCAGAGGTCGATGCCTATTATTCAGCTCAGGTGGGTGTGAATGGTGATATTCGCCATAGCCTGCCGCGCATTAGCGCCATCGCCAAACCACATAAGGGCGATACCATGCGTCCACTGCGCGAGTCATTGATCGAAGATATGAATCATCACAAGGATGATGAAACGGTCCCAATGAAACCACAGAAGATTATCTGGGATTTACGCACGGCAATGGCGAATGAAGATATTGCTATCTCGGATGTGGGCGCGCATAAGATGTGGATGGCGCGTATGTTTCGTTGTGAACAACCCAACACCTGTATTATCTCAAATGGTTTTGCCAGTATGGGCATCGCCGTACCCGGTGCGATCGCCGCCAAACTCATCTACCCAGAAAAGAAAGTCGTTGCGGTGACGGGTGATGCTGGTTTTATGATGAACTCGCAGGAAATCGAAACGGCCATACGTCTAAAATTACCCTTGGTCATCCTGATCTGGAATGACTGTGGTTATGGTCTGATTGAATGGAAACAGATGAGCCGCTTTGGTCGACCCTCGCATGTCGATTTTACCAATCCAGATTTTGTCAAATATGCCGAATCGTTCGGCGCTAAAGGCTATCGTATTAACAAAGGTTCAGAATTATTGCCTACACTCGAAAAAGCTTTGGCCGATAATACAGTGAGTGTGATTGATTGCCCGGTGGACTATAGTGAAAATATGAAGCTGACCGGACGATTAGGGGAAATGGTCTGTCCAATTTAATAAGCAGAACAGAATAAACTAGCACGAGACGATTCAAGTGGCCGGTAAAGTATTACGTATTATGAGTTATAACATTCAGGTGGGTATCTCCACCCGAAGGCCGCATCAGTACCTGACAAATAGCTGGAAACATGTCTTTCCACATACTCAACGCATGACCAATCTCGATCGCGTTGCGCGCCTTTTAGGTGATTGTGATCTGGTTGGTCTGCAGGAAGTGGATGCCGGCAGTCTACGCAGTAACTATGTCAATCTGGCCGAGTATCTGGCGATGCGTGCGGGCTTTCCCTACTGGTATCATCAGGTCAATCGGAACATGGGCCGCTTTGCCAAACACAGTAATGGCCTGCTGAGTCGTTTTCATCCAGAAGAAGTGCGCGATATTCCTCTGCCTGGTTTGATCCCAGGCCGCAATGCCATCATGGCGCGCTTTGGCACGAATAAGGAACCACTGGCGGTCTTCATGTTGCATCTGGCGCTGAGTCGTCGAGCTCGTGTGCGCCAGCTGTCGATGATCAGCGAAATGATTAATGAATATCCGCATGCGATTTTGATGGGGGATATGAACTGTCGGCCCGGCAGTCCGGAAATGGATTTATTATTTAAACACACCCAGCTGCGTGAACCTGCCGAAGAGACCCTGACCTTCCCCAGCTGGCGCCCACAACACCATATCGACCATATATTAGTCACCCCAGAACTTAAGGTCAGAAGCGTCTCAACCCTGAATCACGCCTACTCTGATCATCTACCAATTGTCATGGAGCTGGATATTCCAGATTCAGTACAATTTTCCAGTCTGGCGGCTTAAAGCCTGCATTTCCTGTTAATAACCCTGTTCTCTACAGGGTTAAATACCTACAAAACGTGATGATAATCACACTCATTTCGCTAAACCCACCACTTTTAGTGCCGAAATAGAGTCAACAGGAAGGTAATACCGCAGGATTTTATTAAGTTTTATTAAAAAAACAAAGAGTTAGGTAGAGGTAGTCGTAATGAAGACTTTACTGAACCACAAAAAATTCATCCTGGGAGCCCTTTTAGCCCTGGCAAGTACTGCTGTGCAGGCGGCCAAAGTGGGCTATTACGAGATGTGTTATGAGGAAGGCCGCCCCTGGGCCATCACGACTATTTCTGCGGCTGGACATACCCCTGTTTATCTCGCTGACCTTAGCGCGACTGATCTGAATGGTCTTGATGTGCTGTTTGTCACCAACTGCTACAACCTGGGCTATAGCGCCGAGTACATGAGCCGCTTGCCGGCGATTACCGCGGCGGTGAATAACGGCATGGTGCTGATGATGCACGACCGCCGTGTTGAAGACGCTTACCGAATTCTTCCTGGTGGTAGTGGTATCCGTCTGGTACGTGAGCTGGCTCGTGATATTGATGTTTATGACAACACCACATTAGTGACCAATGGCCCCGGTGGTGTGGTTGATAACTCTACTTTAGATAATGCACGCAACTCTGAACATGGTTATGCCAGAGTGAATACGCTGCCAGCGAACAATCGTGTGATCCTGACTCGTCCTAATTCAACACAAGCCGTTACCCTGTCGTATCCACATGGTCAGGGTCATGTTGTTTTTTCAACTATCCCGTTAGATTACTATGCCGGTATCCTGCCTGTATGTCGCCGTTACTCTAATTCTGATCCTGTACTGGGCAAGTGTCTCGACATTGCCAACATCTATGGACCTAATGTGGTTGCCTATGCGGCGGAGCTGGCCAATGGCAAACCGGTTGCCAATGCCGGTGTCGACCAATCAGTGGATGAAGGTAGTACCGTTACACTGGATGGCTCGGCCAGTACCGATAGCAGTGGTGGTGCCTTATCGTATCAGTGGACACAGATCGCACCATTGTCACCTATGCTTGAGTTACAACAGGCATCGAGTGCCAGGCCCACTTTTGTTGCGCCCTATGTGAATGCCAATATGGCCTTTACCTTTAAGCTTGTTGCCGTGAATGCCGGTGGTACAACAAGTGAACCCGATACCGTTGATGTCACGGTCAAGAACACCAACAACCCACCTGTTGCCGATGCCGGCGATGCCTTTAATATCAAGGCCGGCGCAACAGCAAAGCTGAATGCGCAGCATAGTTATGATCCTGATAACGACTCACCATTGACGTATCAGTGGACACAGGTCTCAGGCCCAGCCATTGAGTTAATTAATGCAAACACAATGACCCCTGAATTTGTTGTGCCGAATTTAGTTGGCCAGAACATTGGACTTGAGTTGATCGTTAGCGATGGCCGCGAAGCCAGCGCGCCTGCTTCAATTATTATTGGCATTGTTGAAAACGCGGCACCGCTTGCCAATGCCGGTGAAGATGTCACCAAAGATGAAGGCAGCATTGTTGCACTGAATGGTATGGCCAGTACCGATGCCGATGCTGATGGACTGTTCTTTGAATGGTCACAGATCAGTGGTCCAGCAGTGACACTGGATAACCCCGGTTCACCCACACCTTACTTTACTGCGCCTAAGGTGTTGCCAAACAGCAATACCGCGCTGGAGTTTGAAGTTGTGGTCAGCGATATGGATCAGTTCTATCCAAAATCGAGTACAGACCGCATGATCGTGCATGTACGCAATATCAATGATGCACCTGCCTGTTCACTGGCCAAACCTGACGTTGCCAGCCTGTGGCCACCAAACCACAAAATGCGTCCCGTGCGTATCATGGGCGTAACCGATAGCGATAACATCTATAACAATGTTGCGATCGTCATCGATAGCATTACTCAGGACGAACCTGTCGTCGGCTATGGCAGTGGTCACACCAGCCCCGATGCCATTATTCAGGACATGAGTCCGAATGATACAGCCCTGCTACGTGCAGAACGTGCCGGCCATGGCAATGGACGTGTCTACCAGATCAACTTCACTGCCGATGATGGCTTTGAAAGCTGTACTGGTAGTGTTCAGGTGACAGTGCCACGTTCACGCAAGCCTTCACGTTATCTGGAGTGTAAAGGCAAGCATAAGGAAGACTGTAAGGTTAAAAATACCTTAGTACCTGATGTTGATAATGGTCAGTCCTATGATGCGACTAAACAGGCTGCCCATGGACAGCACCGTGGCCACAAGCGCATGAAAGACAAACACAATCGTCTGAAGGACAAGGCTAAAAAGCATGGCCATAAAAAACACCATGATGACGATGAAGATAAAAGCAAACGTGGTAAAGGTAAAAAGCACGGCCACGACAAACATCATGAGCATAAGAAAAACAAAAAACATGATGACTAGTTTTGAAGCGAAACCTGACTCCTTCGCTGTGACCCCCGCTTTGCGGGGGTTTTTTATTGTCTAGCGAAAGTTATGCTGAGCGATATAGAGTTTATCCACCAGTGTACTCAGATTCTTCTGCACACCACACTCAATGGCCCGACGCTGGCGTTTAATCAGGACGCTATGATCATCCGTCGTTTTGACACAGCGTGAATTTATATCCGTGCTATAGATCACCTGATTAAAACGATTCACAAAACGATATCGAGTAGAAAAGTCAAAATGGGCCGCGTCATCTTTAAACCTTAGCTTCTGATGTGTCACGGTGGTCTCGAGTCGATAGCCTTTGGCTGCCGGCGTAGTCTGAACAGACTTAAACATGCGCGTCTTCTCCATTGCGGCCACCAGAGCCTGCTGATAAGTCTCCATCTCCAGCGGCGTACTGCGCCCGGTTTTTATATGGGTTTTAATCGCATCCAAAGACAATATCTTATGCGTCGGCGCATGGTTCATAGTTCCCGTCGGCACCATATTCAAATACTTCGCACTGGTGCAGGCAGAGGCCATAAAAGCAAAAAATAGAAAGACAAAAATTGTGGGTCGAAAGCTCATTTAACTATTCCAGAATCTGATGTTACACACCAATAGATGGCGACTTTATGGGTGAAAAGTTTAGGTTTTGTTCCCTTTCCCTAAGGGAGAGGGGTTGCTGGTTTTATTCCTTCTCCCTC
>JAOULB010000407.1 GCA_029882235.1 Gammaproteobacteria bacterium
ACGTGGACAGGGTGAGCCTCTAACGGGACGACTTAATCCGCCTGATGGGGCTACATTCTGTGGACTGGTTAGTGGTGATCCGGATCAACTATGTCTGTTATCGACTGATCATGGCTATGGCTTCATTGCCAAACTTGAAGACATGATTACTCGCAACAAAAAAGGTAAGACCGTACTCAAGGTGCCACCCGGTGCAAAGGTCTTACCTCCTGTGCTGGTTGAAGATATGGAGAACCACTGGGTTGCGGCTTCAACCAGTGAAGGTCATTTACTCATTCACCATATCGATGAGTTACCACAGTTGCCTCGAGGTAAGGGCGTAAAAATTATTAATATCCCCTCTCCACGTTTAAAGAAACGTGAGGAGTATGTCACAGCAATTACCGTTATTAACGAGGATTGCAGCCTGGTGATATTCTCAGGCAAGCGCTATAAAGTTCTGAAACAGGATGATATGGAGCATTATGAAGGCGAGCGTGCACAGCGTGGACGTAAGCTACCACAGGGCTTCCGTGCTGTTGAACATATGGAGCCCGGCGAATAAATTATTGAGCTGCGCTTCCGGGGGGGATAACCGTCTGTTGTGGGTTATCACCAATCTTGCGTAGTTTGTTAATCACATGTTCAGATCGTTTTACTAACTGTTGCAGTTTCTCGTTTTCCGGATCGAGTTTCTGTAAAGATTTCCACATCAGATAAGCTTGCTGGACTTTGTCGGCGCTATATAATCTCCGACCTTCCTTTATTCGGTTGTCGATATAGTCAGCGATCTGTACGTCCATTTTTTCTCGAAACTCAAGTACCTGTTTATTCTTTTTATCCTGGACTGGTAATGTATCGTGAAGCTGTTTCGCTTTGGCATAATCACCCTGAGCAAGTGCCTGTCGCGCCAGGCGTAGAGATTTTTTACCATTCGGCGATAACTGTCGAGAACGGTCATTGACTTCATCATCAAGTCGCGACTCAGCCTTTGCAATTTGTTCAAGGTATATCTTATTAGGTGTAAGTTTCCGTGCAATAGTGAGACACTGTTTCGCGACATCAAGCTCGCCATCAGCAATGGAAAGATCAACACATTCGAGTAGGGTATCAATCGTTGAATTAATATCATCATTGTGATTTGCTAGCATCCATCGGGCGGTAAAATTACGCGGAATAACAATCGCCATTTCCTGTCTGATTTTAGAGTCACTAATAAGCCAGTCAGTCTTATTCTGGAGCAACTTTAGTTTAAGTTGTTGTAAATGCGCTGCACGGCGGGTGAGAAATAAATTATATTCTTTTCGAATTGGCCGGCTGTCTGGTAATTTATCCAGTCCATATTCATAAATTTCCAGGGTCTCATGCCACTTTTTTTGTTGAAATAATTTTTTTCCTTCGGCTAATACTCTGGCTTCGAGTTTTGGCGCAAGCTTCAGGATAGTCACCTTTTTCTTCATTAATGTGGCATAGTCTTTATGTTGCTTATCAATATAATAAAGCGTATCGAGGGCTTTACCGTAATTTTCTGATGCTATCCAGCTGTCTATGCGGTTAGTCAGATTTTCATCAAAAGAATGGATAAAAGCACAGGCGGGTGTGAACAGGATAATTAAAGAAAGAAAGGCAAACTTTATCATGCTCATGCAACTATCTGATGTGAAATGACCTCAGATATCTGCGAGTCAATTGTATTACTGTAGTTTTGTTTAACATCAGTGATGACATAAGTCGTTACAGGCTTTTCTATACCGCGCAACTGAATATGCTGGTGTCGATGCGCAATGATGCGCCATTGCACATCAGGGTCTTTGACCAAAGTATCGGTAACAACGATCTGACCAGCCTCAGCTGCGGTATGCAAACGAGAGGCAATATTCACGGCGTCACCAACAACGGTATACTGCATACGTTCATGTGAACCCAGATTGCCGGCAAGCATAGCACCACTATTAATTCCAATACGGAAGTGAACAGGAATTTTACCATCAATGGCACGTTCTACATTCAAGGCCTCAACCAGCCGCTGAATCATCACAGCGCAGGTAATGGCATTGAACTTATGATCCTTGTCTTCTTCGGGGGCGCCAAAAATCAACATAGCGCAATCACCCATGAATTTGTCAATCGTGCCATGATAAAGGCGACAGACTGTGGAT
>JAOULB010000408.1 GCA_029882235.1 Gammaproteobacteria bacterium
GCGCATGCACGATACCTTTGCCAACACGCATCAATTTAATCAGCCTCATGTTAAGGAAAGTTCGCACTTTATCCTGTTTGCGCATAAGCGAGATTATAATCGCGCAGATTTTGATCGGGTCGTAGATAAATATATAGAAGATGGACGGGTTACAGCAGATGAACGGGAAAAGGCCTATGGCGCTTGCCGCTTTATCGATATGAATACCGATGAAAATGGCAACAATAGTGCCTGGACTATGGCGCAGCTTTATCTGGCGCTGGGCAATACCATGCACACACTGGCGCGATTAAAAATTGACTCAACCCCGATTGAAGGTATTGATACTGAACTTGTTAACAAAGAATTCTCCAGAGAGCTGGAGGGCTACTGGTGTCCTTTTGCGTTAGCGATTGGTTATCATCATCCAACGGATGATTATAATCACGATATGCCAAAATCACGTTTAAATCTTGAACAGATTATGGTGCGGCTATAAAGAATTTTTGTTGTTTGAACGTCGAATAAATCGTGCTAGACTTATTTTCTAGTGCTGTAGGGTGCAACTGAGTCCGCGGAAAGGGGGTGACCCCCACCTACTAATTAAAAGCGACAATGATTTGTCCTTCTTTCTGCCTGTTATCGCGGACGCCAGGAAAAAAATGAAAGGAGGGTTTCCATGAAATCCATACCCGAAAAGCCCGATCTAGATTACCTCAAAAAAGAAGCAAAACAGTTACGTACCTTACATCGTAATGCTGATGTGTCCTGCTGTGACAGAATGAGGCATTTTGACACTGTATATTCAGATAAAACTGACGCCGAAATATTCTCGTCAAAGTTTTCAATACTTGATGCACAACGTATCACTGCGCGGGAATACGGCTTTTCCAGCTGGGCAAAACTAAAACGGTGTATTGAATCTATGCATAAAAACTTTAATGCAGCTTTGCATGAAGAGTTAATCCATATGAAAGACCGTGATGCGGAGATCAGGCAGAAACTGTTGGATGAGGGGGTGTTATACGATGCTTATCATCCCGAAATGGAAAAAGTACATAATGAACATGCGGAACGGCTTAAGGCAATAATTGCAGAACATGGTTGGCCCGGCACATCCATGGTCGGCATAGATGGTTGTCGTGCTGCCTGGCGAATTGCGCAGTTTGCAATCAGTCAGCCTGAATTTCAAAAACAAAGTCTCAAACTTTTACAAGCAGCTGTTGAAGAAGGTGAGGCACCAAGTCGGATGCTCGCATTTTTAACAGATATCATTTTGTTTCACTCCAATAAACCACAAAAGTATGGCGCTATTGCTGACTGGGATGATGATGGCCATCTCACCTATGGTGAAGTTGAAGATGAAGATAAACTTGACCAGCGGCGTGGGCTTGTTGGGTTAGGGCCGATTGGTCCTGAGCTTGTTGCACATGAACAGGAAGTTAAAAAAGAAGGCAGACGTCCACCAGAAGACTTGGAAAAGTATAAACAAAAGGCCGAGGCATGGGCCAAACGTGTTGGCTGGAAATAAGTAACGCTCTGTAACTATATTGAAGTGACGTCACGTAGTGATTTCAATACGTGGCGTCACTTTATATTTAGTCAGCCTGTGACGAGAGTTGTAACTGGTGATCGGCCTTCAAGTAAATCGCGTTTTTGTTCCAGTGCTTCGGCCATAAATTTGATAAACACACTTACGCGTGCTGAGTTGCGAAGGTCAGGATGCGTTAGAATCCAGATTTCATAACTGGGCAAAATGGTTTCGGTTTGTACGCGTTGCAGGCCAGCTACCGCATCCCCAATAAAGCAGGGCAGCATGGTCATACCCATACCCACCTTTGCGGCTTCGAGTTGAGCATATTCATTATTCATTTTATGCCGAAGGGGAACATCAGAAAAATCAGTTTCCATCACCCACCATAAGCCTGTTGAGGTATCATCCCAACCAATCCAGTTGAGTGATGCTTTATCTTTAAAATTATGTGAGGTGATATATTCTGGTGATGCATAAATTGATTTGGCATAGCGAGCAACTTTTTTACCAATTAAATGATCGGGTGGATCATTGGTGATCCTGATAGCAACATCAGCTTCACGATTAGTCAGGTTTAATGTTTCAGGAGATATATCCAGGTCAAGCTCAATACCAGGATAGGCA
>JAOULB010000409.1 GCA_029882235.1 Gammaproteobacteria bacterium
TTCATCGGCTTCTCGGTGTCACTGGCATGCATGTTATAAGTCGAATTATGGGCGTTTTGCTGTCTGCATTGGCAGTTCAGTTCATATTTGATGGTATTAAACAAAGTGGTATCTTTGGAACTTGACGGTAAACATAAAACATCTTAAGGATTAAAGGGGTAGTAGTGATTTTGGTTTGTCCAGGCGGGAAACCAGGGTCAGAGAACAGTTGTTTTTAATATAATTGGCTCGAATATAAGAATAAATTGTTCTCTGACCTTATTCTCATACCATGCCATTCTAATAATAAATATTAAGTGGTGGTACTAATTTTGAGTCACAAACAGTTTAATGTCTTACCCGAAGATCCTGAATGGAAAAGGGGAAGTCATGCATGTCAACCCTCAAACACATTTAGTGAAAACTAGTGGCGACAAATCACCATTAACTGATGTAGATAGAATGGACCACTCAGAGGTTCTACAATCATCGTCTTTGTATTTGGGTGAGGTTGAGGTAGCAGAAAAGTCTGCTGCTGGGGGTAAACGGTTTAGTGGTAGCTGGTACAAAGGTATTATTGTGCCCGCATTGTATTGGTCAGTGCGCCATTTACCGTTATTTGTTGCAATGTTGCCGATATATTTTGTGATTGGCCTGCTGCATCTTTTATATATCGTGCCCGGTAATTCATTACGGGAATCGATAGAATCATTGTGTAAGCTGGCTAAACATAAAGGCTATGCCTATAAGCCACGAAAAGTTTATCGTCAGTATCTTGTAAATATACAATATATCCTGAAATACTATTTAATGCTCTATCGTGATGGTGTTGATGCGGTGCAGTCGTTTATCGAAATTTCGCCTGCGGATGTGGAGAAGTTATAAAAGTTACGTCATGAGTATGGCGGTGTAATCCTGAATGTGCCGCACAATGCGGGTAGTGCATTTGCAGGTTTGAAAATCAATATGACCTGGCCTACGCTGATTATCTCAAAGAACTCCGCGACGATTGAGCGCACAAAAATTCAGCTGGCATTTTTTGAGCGCATGAATATTAAAGTGCTCATGGTGCGCGGCGGCAATCCGTTTGAATTATCTCGCACCATGTTTACTGTGTTGAAAAAGAAGAAAGTTGTCGCAACGACACTGGATAAAATTGATAATTCTGATGGTCGGGTAGAGGCTGAGATATTTAATCATAAGGTTGGTTTTTCGCCCTGGGCAGCGAAGATTGCGATTAAACTCAAGGTACCGCAGGTGCCCGTGTATTTTATGTCGCAAGGTAAAATTATTAAGGCAGTTTTTGGCGAGCCTCTTGTTACCGACGATATAGGTCAGGCGGTACAACATTATGTCAGCTTTTTTGAAAAGTGTATTTATGAAGATCCTGCGAGTTGGTCTTTTCTGGCAGACAAGGAATGGCGGCGTAGACTGCGTGAGTTTAGCAAAGTAGAATAGTCAAGGCGTAAGCAATATAAAATTTGCAAAACATGGTAAGCCAGTTTTTGAGATAATAAATCAATAATTAGAAAGGGAGGTCGTAATGAATTTATATTTCAGATTAATAATGATTCTGTTTAAAAGCAGGTTTGCCAGTAAAATTGGCGTGCTCGATGAGAGTTGTATGACTTATCGTGTATGGCCGTTTGATTGCGATATCAATTTACATTTAACGAATGCACGTTATTTTGCCTTGTGTGACTTGAGCCGTATTTATTATATGGGTCAGGTTGGTGTTTTGTTCAAACTGATTGCGCGAAACTGGCTACCTGTAGCGCAAGCACAGGAAATAAGTTATTACAAAGCAATAAATCCTTTCAAAAAGTTTAAAGTTCTGACGCAGCTGACATACTGGGATGAAAAATATTGGTACACAGAACACAAATTTATTAGCAATAATAAGCTATGTGCAGTGGTTCAAGTAAGAGGTGTGTTTGTGCATGGTAGAAAAGTGCTTCCATTTTACGATGTTCTGGCAGTGACTGGCGAAAAAGTCGACACCCCGGATAAACCAATAACAGTAGAAAAGTGGCAAGCACTCATTGAATCAAAAAAAGAAACCGTGGCGAGTCAGGATGCTTGATGTTTTAAAAATACTCCGATGCACTTTTACCAATAAATCGTTAATTTTTGATGA
>JAOULB010000065.1 GCA_029882235.1 Gammaproteobacteria bacterium
GTAACCTGACCACCGCGATCGACGGCAACAACAGGGATATCACCCGCATCAAGAATGTGATGGTCCTTGCCATTGAGCCCCTGAGTAAATACGGGTGGATGTTCAACCAGCCAGATTTCATCTTCAGTATCAACGCTACGACTGAGAGTAAAATTGCGCATGGCATGCAGCACGGGCAAGTAATCACGTCGGCCTAGCTGGCGCACGATCAGATTTTGTCTGGGCTGGACACGGCTTTGCATTAGAAAATTTATAAAACCATTAGCGTTAGTTCGCAGGCGCTGAGTTCACGATAAAGATTATCGAGCTGTTCCTGACTGGTGGCGGTGATATTGACCGTCAGGGCCAGATAATTACCCTGTTTGCTTTCACGCATCGTAATGGCAGCTTCACCCAGATCGGGCACGTGGCGTCGAACAATGGTGGTGATTTCAGCCTCCAGCTCAATACCACAGCGTCCCATCACTTTAATGGGAAACTGACAGGGAAAACTGAGTAATGATTCTTCACTCATACTGACGGACCGCTGAATTAATTGACGAGAGCCTAACGCAAAGAGGCTTTGTATTCCTGAAAGATAGCATACATTTGTTGCCAGACGGGACCGGGTTGGCCGTCATTGCGGATATTGTCGTTGAGCTGGGTTACCGGCATGATTTCCTTGGTGGAACTGGTGAGCCAGATTTCATCGGCATTATTGAGTTCAGCTTCGCTGATGCTGACTTCCTCACAGGGAAGTTCGTTGGCGTGAGCTAGTTCAACGACCAGATCACGCGTGATCCCTGGGAGTAAGTGATTACTTTTCGGTGGTGTACGGATGATGCCATCCTTGATCACAAAAATATTACTGGCGGCACCTTCGGTCACGTTTCCATCTCGAATCATAATGGCCTCGGTTGCGCCTTTATCCAGTGCCTGTTGCCGCATGAGGATATTGGGTAGCAGGGCAATGGCCTTGATATGGCAATTTTGCCAGCGAATGTCATTAACAGTGATGGCGGAAATACCTTGCTGTAGTGCATCCACTGTCGGCGTGATAAGCGGATTCACCATCGCAAAAATTGTTGGCTGGGTATTTTCTGGAAAGCCATGATCACGCTGCGCGACGCCACGGGTGATCTGGACATAAACAGATTGGTCCGTGCCGCTGTTTTTTTGTAACAGCGATTCCAGCATCTCCTGCCACTCTGAATGCTTAAACGGGTTTGAAATACGGACGGCCTGTAGACTGTTATCGAGTCGTATTAAATGTTCTTCAAGCCGGAATAGCGTGCCGCCATAGACCGGAATAACTTCGTAAATGCCATCACCAAAAATAAAACCGCGATCAAGTACCGGAACTTTGGCCTGATCAACGGGAAGATATTCGCCATTCAGATAGACAATGGGTTCTGACATAGATATCGATTAATTGAACATCAATAGAATGTTATCAATGAATCGACTCCACATACCGCCAGAACCAATACTCTGCATGGCAACAAGAGGGCGACTGGCAATGGTTTTATCGCCTAGTTTTATATTCAACTTGCCATAATGTTTACCCTGAACTGCCGGTGCAGTAATGGTTTCATCGATCTCTAGCTGAGTTTTTACTTTTTCACGCATGCCGCGTGGAGTTGTGACAAATAGTGTGCTTGATAAGCCCAGTGGTAGCATATCGCTTTCACCCTTCCAGAGACGCACCTCAGTCACGGGTTTATCGGCTGGATGGAAAGCAAAGGTTTCATAAAAACGGAAGCCATAATTCAATAGTTTACGACTGGCATTAGCACGACCACTTTCTGATTTGCTGCCAACGACAATCGAGACAAGCCGCATTTTGTTAAATTTGGCGGAGGAGATCAGACAATAACCAGCAGATTCTGTGTGTCCGGTTTTAACACCATCGACGCGTTCATCCTGCCATAACAGACGGTTGCGATTTTTCTGTGTGATTTTGTTATAGGTATATTCCTTGATGCTGTACCAGGGATAATATTTTGGAAAGTCACGGATCAATGCCTTGGTCAGCACCATCAAGTCACGTACTGTCGTGTAGTGGTTTTTATTCGGCCAACCAGTGCTGTTGACAAAATTAGTGCCGACCATGCCTAGGCTATCCGCATGTTTATTCATCAGACTAACGAATGATTCTTCACTGCCCGCAGCATGTTCGGCCAGGGCAACCGTGGCGTCATTGCCTGATTGAACAATCAGGCCCATCATTAATTTTTTCACTGGGACAATAGAATTAACCTCGATAAACATACGTGAGCCTTTCATGCGCCAGGCCTTTTCACTGATTTTGACTTTATCATCGAGCTTAATACCGCCATTTTTTATTTCATAAAGCAATACATAGGTGGTCATCAGTTTGGTCAGGCTGGCGGGTTCAATGCGTTTATCAATGTCCTTTTCAGCCAGACTACGACCACTATGAAAGTCCATTAATAGCCATGATTTTGCATTGATTTTTGGCGCAGCGGGGACGAGTTCGGTTGCGGCAAGACTGACTGAACAGTACAGGAAAAGGACTACATTGCTGATTAAAAACTGGACTGATTTTTTCATTGTAATGATTAACCTGATATCTAATGTAAATAGAAATTATTATCTTAATTAAAAATAGATGACTTAACTGGAACTGGCCAGCAAAAGTCTAGTCATGCACAATTTTTGTCTGCGCAATGCCCGCCTGTGATAATTTTGCGGCGATTTGACTGGCTTCCTCTCGGGTATTTAAAGGGCCAATACGGACGCGGTAAAGTTTGTTTTCAACATTGTAGCCCGTATTAATGTTACCTGAGCTAAGTAGTCCAGCTAACTGGATACGAAGTTCATCGGCATTATTGCGCTGACTGAATGCACCAACCTGAAGATAGACCTGCTTTGATTTTGTTTGTGGAGATTCTGGTTTCTTTTTAAAACTGTCAATGGCTGATACCCGCGTTTTTCGATGTTGTTGACGAGGGTCAATCACTCGAATCTCTACTGAGCCGGTTCCAGTTGGTGTTATGTCCAGTTTTTTTGCCGCGGCATAAGAGAGATCGATGATTCGGTTATCATGAAATGGGCCGCGATCATTAACGCGGACAATGACGCTGCGGCCATTACTGGTATTAGTGACATGAACATAGCTGGGTAGTGGCAGGTTTTTATGTGCGGCGGTCATCGCATACATATTATAGGGCTCACCACTTGAGGTGCGATGGCCATGGAATTTTTTCCCATACCAGGAGGCAATACCTTTCTGTCGATAACCTGTTGCCGAGTCCATAACGCGATAACGTTTGCCTCTAACTACGTAAGTTTTGGGATTGCCATATTTACTTTTCGGTTCGACGCGCGGAACCGCATTTGGAATCTTGCTGACATCAACTTCATGTTTGGGCGCATGATCCTGTTTTATGGAATAACGAGAAGGGGGGGAAGAGCAGCCACTCAACATAGTGACGAGCAGTAGAATCAAGACTGAGTTTGGTGTTAACTGCATGGGTTCAATATACACGAATTATCAGATTGTTTCAGTTCCGGCTTAGCGGAGTTTGCGGATTTGTTCTCCCAGTTGATACACGGCCATTGAGTAATGCGCACTATGGTTATATCGGGTGATCACATAAAAATTTTCCCAGCCCACCCAGTATTCAGGTTTAGAGGTTCCTGTATCCAGCTCTAGCAGGGTTCCTTTCGCCTTGCTTGAACGCTTAGAAGGTAATTTGACCCCGTAACGTTGCAACTGTTTTGGCGTCCATTCTGGTTCCAGTCCTCTTTTAATCAAGCGAGTATATCCATTTCCCTTAACCTGAACTCGGTCAACCACAGGTTCATCCTTTTGCCAGCCATGACGTTTGAAATAGTTGGCGACACTGCCAATGACATCAGAAGTGTTATTCCAGAGGTCGCGTGTACCATCACCATCAAAATCCACAGCATAGCGGCGGAAACTGCTAGAGATAAACTGTGGCATGCCCATGGCGCCCGCATAAGAGCCCAGCTGTTCAGTGGGATCGAGTTTTTCCTCGCGCGCCATGAGTAAAAACTGTTTGAGTTCACCACGGAAAAATTTACTGCGTGGCGGATAGGCAAAAGCCAGCGTACTCAAGGAATCAATAACCGGGAATGTGCCTTTATGACGTCCGTAGCGGGTTTCAACACCAATGATGGCAACAATGATCTCTGGTGGAACACCATATTTTTTACTCGCCTTTTGCAGAATCAGTGCATTGTCATTCCAGAATTTTATACCACCGTCAATACGGGGTTCATTCAGGAAGATGGGGCGATACTCATGCCAGGGTTTTCCTTCAGCGGGTCGGGCAATGGCATCGAGAATACTTTGATGGATGCGGGCCTTGGCAAAGACTTCTTCCAGCTCTGTCTTGTCAAATTTATGTTGGCGCACCATCTCTTTAATAAATGGACGCGAACTTTGTTCATCGACTGGTTTTGTTGAAGCAACTGCAGTCGCATCAAAGCACAGCAATGAAATGAGGGGATAAAGAGCAAACAGCTTTCGAGAAAAAGTCATAATATAAACTATCAGTTAGTGGCCAACGAGTTTTCTATTTGTTTTTATGGACATAAGGATACCGAAACCAGCCATGATGGTCACTAACGATGTGCCACCATAGCTGACAAGAGGTAATGGTACGCCAACTACGGGTACTAGACCGCTTACCATGCCCATATTAATAAAAATGTAGATAAAAAATGTCAAAGTCAGGCTCCCCGCCAGTAATCGGGTAAAGGTATCCTGTGCTTGTGATGCAATAAGTAGTCCACGTGCAGTTATAAACAGATAAATACTAAGGAGTAAGATGACACCAATAAAGCCAAATTCTTCACTAAAAACAGCAAAAATAAAGTCAGTCGAACGTTCTGGTAAAAAGTCGAGGTGTGACTGAGTGCCATTGAGCCAGCCCTTGCCATAAACACCCCCCGAGCCGATCGCAATTGTCGACTGGATAATATGATAACCCGCACCGAGTGGATCGTTTTCTGGATTCAGAAAAGTAAGTACTCGCTGACGCTGATAGTCATGCAATGCATTCCAGATGAAGGGGATACAGGCGGACACACTTGCTACGAGGAAAATAATCAGTTTCCAGCGTAATCCAGCGAGAAATAGCGCAAAAATTCCTGACGCTGCAATCAACAGCGCCGTGCCCAGATCAGGTTGCTTGGCAACTAACAGGGTTGGCACAACTAGAATCAGGCTACACATCAGCAGACGCAGACGTCGAGGTGGTAGAACAGAATCGGCCAGAAACGAAGCAATCATCATGGGCAGGGCAATTTTCATGATTTCCGAGGGTTGAAAGCTGAATAGACCCAGGTTCAACCAGCGTTGTGCACCTTTACCGACTTCACCTAATAACAAAACAGCGACAAGCATTAATAGACCCGCACCAAATATCCACGGTGCCCAGAGGGAAAGCGTGGTTGGATGGATCTGGGCAATGCCAAACATCACCAGAAAGCCAAGCAATAGACGCAAAATTTGCCGAAGAATCAGGCCACCGTCCTGGCTACCGGCGCTATACATCACAATCAGTCCAATACCGGCCAATGTGAGTAGCGCAACCAGCAAGGGTACATCAAGATGGAAGGACTCAAGTAGTCGTGAGCCACCTGAGATGCGCGGGCTATCGCCAAAATCTGAGCTAGATAACTGGCTTGGGCTCATCGACTTCACCTAATAAATAATAATCAATTATTTTGCGCGCGATTGGTGCAGCGGTAGTACCACCGCCGCCGCCATTTTCAACGATCACTGCAACCGCAATTTTGGGATTATCGGCGGGCGCAAAGGCAATAAACAGGGCATGGTCGCGCAGTTTCTTGGCGATTTTTCTTTCGTCGTAACGCTCACCTTCTTTAATCCCAAAGACCTGAGAGGTTCCGGTTTTCCCCGCCATTTTGTACTTCAGACCATAGCTGATACTACGACCGGTACCTTTGACACCATGCACGACCTTTTTCATTGAGTTGATAATAGTGTCCCAGTTCTTTTTCGAGATTTTATGTACATCGGGATAGGCCTGCGGTTCAATCTGTTGTAGCACCATAGTCTTGGGATCCTGGGTTGATTTAAGGATCCGTGGTTTAAAATGCTTACCATATTGACTCAGGGTGGCGGTAAAGCTGGCTAACTGGAGCGGGGTTGATAAGGTATATCCCTGACCAATGCCGTTAATCAGTGTTTCGCCCGGGTACCAGAGTTCATGATAGGTTTTCATTTTCCAGTCTTTGGAAGGAATAATGCCGACCAGCTCACCCTCGATATCAATGCCGGTTTTCTTACCCAGGCCAAACGCAGACAGATATTGGAAAATTCGATCTATACCAAGGCGATAGGATAAATCGTAAAAATAGATATCACAGGACTCTGCGATCGCATCAATAAGATTTGTTTTACCATGGCCACCACGTTTCCAGTCACGGTACTTGCGTTGATCGATATCGTCTTCAATGGTGTACCAGCCTTTACAGGCAATGGGGTTGTAGGCATAAACCTCATCCAGCTCAAGTCCGGCAAGACCAATTAATGGTTTTAAGGTTGAACCTGGTGGATATTGTCCACGCAGGGCACGGTTGAATAAGGGGCGTCGTGGTGATTTGCTCAGTTTTTTAAACTCTTCTGATTCAAGTCCGTGAATAAACTGATTTGGATCATAAGTAGGAATACTGGCCATAGTCAGTACAGCACCATTATTCGGATCCAGCGCCACAACCGCACCATTATCTTCACCAAAGGCCTTTTCTGCTACAGCCTGTAGATTGACATCAATATTTAGATACAGGGTTTTACCCGGCACCGGCAGGGTGCGTTCGAGCACGTTAATAATTCTTCCCTGCGCATTTGATTCAACACGCTGCAGCCCTATTTTGCCATGCAAAAGTTCTTCATAGGATTTTTCGATGCCGACTTTACCGATATGACTGGAGGCACGATATTGCGAGAAGTTTTTCATGCGCCGTAGATCTTTTTCACTGATTCGGCCAACATAGCCTGCTACATGCGAGGTTAAATTACCCAGTGGATAATGTCTGGCCAGCTCAGCTTTTATGTGTACACCCGGTAAGCGAAACTGGTTGACTGACAAACGTGCAACTTCATCTTCAGTGAGACGATAGCGCAGTGGAATGCTTTCAAAATCGCGCTTTCGTCTATCTTGCCGTTTGAAGCGTTTAATGTCCCGATCAGATAAGTTAACCAGCTGTTTTAGTTGTGCCAGCATGGCATCAACGTTCTCAACATGTTCAGTCACCACCTCGAGCATAAAGGTCGGAATATTCTGGGCCAGCAGGATACCGTTGCGATCATAAATGAGTCCGCGAGTGGGGGGGATGGGAACGATATTCACGCGGTTTTTTTCTGATAGTGTGGTGTAGTGATCATAGTTAAGGATCTGCAATTGCAGCAACCGTCCCAGTAACAGCAAAGTGAGAATAATCACAAAACCAACCAGGATGGCCAGACGACGATTAAACAGCAGCGATTCGCGCAGATGATCTTTAAAAGTGAAATTTTCGAACTGAGCCATAATGCCTTAAGAGACCTGAAACTGGCGACGAAACAGACGCATGCCGATAAATATCACAGGCCAGAGTAGTGCCGAGGTAAAGGTTGGAATAATGATTTGCCACAAACTTGGGGCAATGCCCATGATGCCCCTGATCCAGAGAATGATCAGAAAATTAATCAGAATAATCATAAATACGGTAATGGCCTGTTGCCCAGGTGGATAGGTACGCAGGCGTTGATGCAGGCGTATGGTCAGGAAGGCGACAATGGCCATTGCAAGGGCATGTTGTCCAAGCAGGGAGTCGCGAATTACATCGACAATCAGTCCTGCTGTCCAGGCAGAACCAATTCCCACACGTTTGGGCAAGGCCATACTCCAGTAGATCACAACCATGGCGACCCATTCAGGCCGAGCCAGTCGGAGCCATTCAGGCATTGGCATCATTAATAGCATGAAGGCAATCAGAAAACTGAATATGATCGCGCCAGTGCCGCGGCGTTCTTCACTCATTTCTTTGCCTCCTCAATGACTTTACAGGGGTTTTGCTGGCTACCGTCACCGGAACGGGGCCAGACCAGCAGTACCTCACGACTTTTGTTCAGGCTCGCAGCAGGTTCGGCGATGACTTTGGCAAAGGGCAGGCTTGGATCGGTCTGAATTTCCAGAATACGACCGGCGGGATAACCTGTGGGGAAAATACAACCCAGGCCAGAGGTCACAAACTCATCTCCGACCTTAATATCTGCACTATTGGGCAAATGCTGGAGTTCAAACTTCACTTCGTCACCAGTACCCGAGGCAATCGCACGTAAACCCGTGCGCAAAAATTGAATCGGCAGAGAATGGTTGGGATCAGTGACCAATAGCGCAGTACTGGATACAAGGCCAACCTGTGTGACCAGCCCCATCACGCCCTGTGCATCAACCATAGGTTGGCCGACAAACACGCCATCATTGCTGCCTTTATTAATCACAACCTGG
>JAOULB010000066.1 GCA_029882235.1 Gammaproteobacteria bacterium
AGAGCTTGGCCCGGCCGATGCGGACTACAGCATCATCTGGCTGCATGGTCTGGGCGCCAATGGTCATGATTTTGAAGGCATTGTGCCGGAGTTAAATCTTCCTGCGGATAAAAAAATTCGCTTTATTCTGCCGCATGCACCTGATCTACCTGTAACAATCAATAGTGGCGTTGTCATGCCGGCCTGGTATGACATTACCTCAATGGACTTTCGCGCCAATCAGGATGAAACGGGTATAAAACGTAGCGAAGCACAACTGTGTAAACTGATTGAACATGAAGTCAGTCGCGGTGTGCCCACGGAGCATATTTTCCTGGTTGGATTTTCACAGGGCGGTGCGATTGTATTGCACACTGGGTTACGTTATCCCAAAAAGCTGGCAGGTATTCTGGCCCTGTCGACCTATCTGCCACTGGATGAGCTCGTCGATGCAGAACGCCATGAAGCCAACCAACCTACCCCGATTATGATGGGGCATGGCACCCATGATCAGGTCGTACCGATGCAACTGGGTGTGTTGTCGCGCGATTATCTACAGGAGCTGGGTTACCCAGTCAGCTGGCAGCAGTATTTTATGGAGCACAGCGTGCACCCCGACGAAATCGCCGATATTAGTCAGTGGCTGCAGGGTCTCATGGCATAAGTTGATTGGCTGATGATTGATATAGCTCAAAACATTGCCAGTAAAATTACGTAAGCTAGCGACTCCAAAATGAATAAGGAAATGAGATGCTAAAACGATTCTTCACCTGTCTGCTGATTACCTCGGGCCTGTATTTGCCGGCTTCCGTCTATGCAGATGGTGCCGGACTTTATGCTCGGCACTGTGCCGCCTGTCATGGTGCCGAAGGTAATGGGGGGGTCGGTGTGCCACTGGCCTTACCGGCCTTCCTGAAATCTGTTGATGATGCCTTCCTGTCAAAATCCATTCGCGATGGTCGACCAGGACGTGTTATGCCCGCATTTAGCAAGCTGAGTGATGTCGAAGTTAAATCACTGGTTAAATATATTCGCAGCTGGAGTGATAGTCCTGCAGCAACATTTTCTACTGTGGCTGTGCATGGCAATGCCCGTCATGGAAAAAAACTTTTCGCGAAGTTTTGCGCCAGTTGTCATGGTGCGAACGGCGAAGGGGGTCATGGCACTGGCGTGACTTTTTCACGGCCGCGTGATCTACCTATTATTGCACCCGCAATAAATAATGCGGGTTTTCTTACTTCAGCAAGTGATCAGCTCATCAAGCGAACCCTGATGCAGGGTCGCGAAGGCACACCGATGGTCTCTTTTCTAAAACAGGGGATGACTGAAGCAGACATTAACGATGTTGTTGCCTATGTCCGCAGCTTCGAAAAGAATCAATCAAATCAAACTCAGGAATCCTTCGATAAGGAACCGCTTACTCTGGCCTATGAGTCTCCTTATGATATGAAAGGCACCATTGATCGTGTCAAGGCTGCGGCCAAGGGTAAAAACTTTCGTATTATCCGCGAACAAAAGCTTGAGAACGGTCTGGTGAAACAATCGGAAGAAAACCCGAATCAGGTGATTGTCTATTTTTGTAATTTTCAGTTATTAAACCAGGCGCTTACTGTTGATCCCAGAGTGGGCTTATTCCTGCCCTGTCGCGTGACCATCTCAGAATCGAAAGGTCAGGTTGTGATTTATGCGATCAATCCAAAGCGCTTAAGCAAGCTGTTTAATAATCATGAGCTGAATAAACTCTGTGATGGGATGTATGAAACCTATACCTCCATTCTTGAGGAGGCCACATTATGATCATGCTATCCCAAATTCGTGCAATGTTGACAGCCCTGCTGCTCACGGTGCTGTTTTGTAACTCATTCGTCCATGCCGATGAGATCATGATGGTTCGTGCGCAGCAAAGTTTCCCTGAGGCCATGTCAAAATTGCAGGAACAAATCAAGGCAAAAGGCTATGTGGTCAGTCGAGTTCAACGTGTTGATATTGGTTTGACCAAGAGTGGTTATAAGACCGATAAATATCGCGTCGTCTTTTTTGGCAAACCCGATGAAATTCGCCATCTGGTCAAAAATTACCCGGAATTACAGGCCTATTTACCCCTCAAGATCTCGATCTTCGCTGAAGGCTCAGACACGATTCTGGTTGCGGCAAACCCGCATCATCTACAAAAAGCAGGCGGCAAACAATTAACTCGTTTAATGACACGCTGGGAACAGGATATTGCTGCGATTTTTGCCACAATGCGTGAGGACGAATAGCCGCATAAAATCAAATGGCTGATAAGTTTGCTCAGGGACTTGTGTCAATTCAAGTTCTGAAATACTTTATCCGATATAGATTCTGGGATGAATAAACGGGGCCTCGGCAATAATGGACCAATTTGACAAAAAACAGCTTCTGCAGGTATTGCAGACCAATCCTCTGGGCATGATGCTAATTAGCCCTGAAGGTGAAGTCACCTGGGTGAATGATAATTTTCCGGTTATTTCTGGTATTTCATCCTTGCAGGTATTGGGAAAGAATCAAACCACCGTGCCGCAGGAATACCAGTCTCTGTTTGAAGATGAGGCGACAATCTATCTCCCTGCCACCGAGAGTCGCGGTGAGTCCTGGTTGGTGGTATCTACGCAGAGTATGGGTGACGGCAGTCGCCTGCAGTATGTCAAAGATGCGACTCTGGTGCGACAACTGGCGAAAGAACGCGATGAGCTCAAGCTCCGGATCAATGAGCTGAACCTGGTCGACAATGTCACTGGTCTGTTGAACCCTCGTGGACTGTATCAGGCACTGGAACCGCAGGTGTCTCGCTCACGCCGCTATGACAATATGCTGTCTATTCTGATTATGCGTCTGGAAAACCTTGATGAAATTGAGGACCATATTGGCATTGATAAGAGTGAGCAGCTACTCGTTGCAATTGGTCAGATCCTGAATGATCAAATGCGCTGGGCCGATACCATAGGCCGCCTGAGCGACAATGAATTTATGCTGATCCTGCCCGAGACACCGGAAGATATCACCGGTCAGCTCGCCGACAAGATACGAATACGCCTGGAAGAACTCACCGTGGCCGAACTGGATGTCGATCAACTCGACATCTTTACCCGCTTTGGTATGGCGCAGTGGAAGAAGGGTGAAGACCTGAAGTTATTTATGCAACGCGCTCGAATCAGTCTTGATGAGGGTAACCAGATCCACGTGAAAGTTGCCTGAAACGTTTAGATTATTCTAATTGTGGAGCTAAGGTGGGCCACCTTGATTAAAGGCAACCCACCTTAAATAAATACTTTAGAAAGATGCCCCAGCAATAAGGCCAATGGATGTACCACCGGCATCGCCGTCAATACCGTATAGATTAACGGTTGCAAAAGATACGCGCATATCTACGCCAAGGTGGAAATTCTCACCCATGTACCATTTCGCACCTGCATTAAACCAGGCACCAGTTGCTTCATCGGAATCGGTAACAGTAATACTACCTAATGTGCCAGAATAGCTTGCTTCAACCATGGCTAAGCCACCGCCGAAGTAAAATTTCATATCATTTTGACCTTCGTGATAAACGCGTACGCCAATATTCAGCTCGGTAGTTTCACCAGTGATTTCAAGACCGGCAAATGATCCAGTATCTTCTGTAGAAAAATAATCAACTGCGAGTCGCAATGGGTTTCCATTAAACTCGGAGATGTCAAAATCAATCATCGCCCCTACTGATTGATGACTATCAACAGGTGCCCAGGTTTCCTCCTCCATCATTTTAACGCCGGCGAAAACGCTAATGCTGCCCCCAGCATAGACAGGATTTACAAAAGATAATGAAATAATTGCGATTTTTAGCAAACGCAAAAATGTAACTTTGATATTCATAACTACTTCCCTATTAATATATTAAATGTAAGGAAATAGTAACATGGTGAAATTATCTATTCAATGTAAAAGATTGTGTAAGTGGTTAATTTATGAGCAGTTTTTTTGCTTTCACAATAGCCGCCCGCACCTGTTCAGGTGCAGTACCACCAATATGATTTCTGGCTGCAACAGAACCTTCCAGCGTTAACACCTCAAATACGTCCTGTTCGATGTGATCAGAGAAGAGCTGTAATTCATCCAGCGACATCTCGGATAAGTCCTTGCCGGTATCGATCCCGTGTTTAACTGATTTGCCGACGATCTCATGCGCATCGCGGAAGGGTACCCCTTTGCGCACCAGATAATCAGCCAGATCGGTCGCGGTAGAGAAGCCACTTTTCGCTGCTTTATACATGGCGTCACGATTAACGATAATCTGCGGCATCATGTCGGCATACAGACGCAGGCAACCACGCAGGTTATCAATGGTATCGAACAGGGGTTCCTTGTCTTCCTGATTGTCCTTGTTATACGCCAGTGGCTGGCCTTTCATAATGGTCAGCAATGAGATCAGATGGCCATAGATGCGACCAGTCTTACCGCGCACCAGTTCGGGCACGTCCGGGTTTTTCTTCTGCGGCATGATCGATGAACCCGTGCAGAAGCGATCACCCAGATCGACAAAGTTAAACTGCGCCGAACTCCACAGGATCAGCTCTTCGGAGAAACGCGACAGATGCATCATGATGACTGCGGCCGCGCTGGTAAATTCAATGGCAAAGTCCCGATCACTCACTGCATCGAGTGAGTTCTCACAGACACCATCAAAGCCAAGTTCTTTCGCGGTGAATTCCCGATCGATCGGATAAGTGGTACCGGCCAGTGCCGCTGCACCCAGAGGCATAATATTGACCCGCTTGCGACAATCGATCAGTCGTGCGCTATCGCGTAACAACATCTCAAACCAGGCCAGCATGTGATGGCCCAGTGTCACGGGCTGTGCCGTTTGCAAGTGGGTAAAGCCGGGCATGATGGTGTCGGCTTCCTGCTCCGCAAGCTGGAGTAGACCTTGTTGCAGTCTGATTAATTCTGCCTGAATCAGATCGATCTGTTCGCGCAGGTAGAGCCGAATGTCAGTGGCGACCTGATCATTACGCGAGCGACCGGTATGGAGTTTTTTGCCGACATCACCAATACGATCCGTCAGGCGCGCCTCGATGTTCATGTGCACATCTTCCAGTTCGGTACTCCAGGCAAAGTTGTCCTGTTCGATATCGCGCTGAATATCTTCCAGCCCATCGATAATGGTCTGACACTCTTCTTTTGTGAGCACACCAACTTTCGCCAGCATACTGGCGTGAGCAATTGAGCCCATGATGTCGTGTTTATACATACGTTGATCAAAGCTCACTGAGGCAGTGAAGGCTTCAACAAAGGCGTCCGTGGGTTCGGTGAACCGGCCAGACCAGGGCTTGTCAGATTGTTTACTCATGAATCTGTTCACAAATCAGGATTAAAGAGGCTGTAGTATAACGGTTTTAGCTATGGGAAGCATGAACACAATCGGCTATGGTAAGGACATGGTGAAGGAAAACACACAGACGGACAAAAAGCCCGAAACGAATCAGCGGCTTGAACATCTGTTCATCCCTGACCTCTGCAATATGCGCATGGTGTTTGTCGTGGTGATGGTGGCGGAGCTGTTCGCCATTGTACTGGCACTGGCGACCGTCAGTCTTACCGTGCAGGGCTATCTGCTCAAGCTGGCCTTGATCTCCCTGTTTGTGCAATGGGCGGCGCTGGGTTCCAGCGGTGTGCTCTGTATTGTGCGGCCCTATCTGGTCGGGATGAGCAATCGGCATATCTCCATTGCCAGCTTTAGTTTGATTCTGCTGGTCGTTGCCCTCATTAGCGAGATGGCCTATTGGGCGCTGTATTATCCCGATAGCTATGCCAATGAACACTGGCATTTCCTGTTCCGCAATCTTGTTATCACTGTCATCGTCAGTGGTCTGGTGTTGCGCTATTTCTATATGCAACATCAATGGCGCCAGCGCATTAAAACCGAATCGCAGGCACGCCTGCAGGCCTTGCAGTCACGTATTCGGCCCCACTTTTTATTTAATAGTATGAACACCATCGCTAGCTTGACCCGAACGAATCCAGGTAAGGCCGAACAGGCGGTGGAAGATCTGGCTGAACTGTTCCGAATTAGTCTGGGTGATGCACGTTCACGCTACGCCATGGCCGATGAACTGCTCCTGTGTAAACGCTATCTGGGCATTGAGGGCTTACGCCTGGATGACCGACTTAAGGTGGAATGGGACACCGATGCTCTGCCGGAAGATGCACGCGTGCCGCCATTGTTATTACAACCACTATTAGAAAATGCGATCTATCACGGTATTGAGACCCTGCCGGGTGGCGGTACCATTAAAATTCTGGGTCAACGGAATGGCCGTAAGTTAAACATTAAAATCAGCAACCCCTTCCCTGGGAATGAACCCCAGCAACATCAGAAGGGTAATAAAATTGCGATGAATAATATTCGTGAACGTCTACAGGCCGTTTATGATCAACATGGTAAACTTGAAACCGAGTTAGTTGGTAACGAGTATCAGGTTACCGTTTACATACCCTACTGGCGCAAAGAAGATGAAGATACTGATCGCGGATGATGAACCACTGGCACGGGATCGCCTCAAAGGTCTGGTCAGTGAGTTAAGGCTAGGTGATGTCATTGCCGAAGCCGCCAATGGCGAAGAAGTATTACAGTTATCAGCACAACATCAACCCGATGTTATCCTGCTTGATATTCGTATGCCCGGCATGACCGGACTTGAAACCGCCATGCACCTCGGCCAACTTGAAACCTCACCAGCGATTGTTTTTACCACTGCCTACGATGAATACGCCCTGCAAGCCTTTGAAGCCAATGCCGTCGATTACCTTTTAAAGCCAGTGCGACGTGAACGACTGACCAAGGCATTAGAAAAAGTTGAACGCCTGTCGCAGACACAACTGCAGGCCATCCAGTCAGATGAAACACCTGAAAACATCAGTGCACGTATGCATGGTGGCATCAAGCTGGTTCCCATCACTGATATTTTTTATTTTCAGGCGGCAGATAAATATATCTCCGTGATTCACAAACAAGGCACTGTCCTGATCGAAGAACCCCTCAAATCACTCGAACAACGACTGGCTGAACAGTTTGTTCGCATTCATCGTAATGCACTAGTTGCAAAAGTTTTTATCAGTGCACTGGAAAAAGATGATCAGGGTGGGTTTCATATTGTGCTTAAGGGGCATGATGATAGGTTAGAGGTTAGTCGGCGGCATGTGGCGGAGGTGAGGGCATTGTTGAAGGGGAGGGTGTAGTTGGTGTTGTCATTCCGGTGTCACTACTCTCGGTCAAGTATCCTCAATCGTCATTCCGGCGGATGCCGGAATCCAGTTATAGGTTAGTGGTTGTTTCTTTTAGTTTGAGTCGCTATCGCGATGATGGATCTTAAGTCCGGTCTCGGCCGGACAGCCGAGTTCATTTTCTTTGAAACGCTCAAAGAAAACGAACCAAAAGTTGACGTGCAGGAAGCACTAATACTGCGGGGCCATGGATGGCCAGGAGCAGTGCAACCGCCCCAACTGGCGCAAGCATGTTGTGATGATTTGTTTTCAGTAAGGAAGTCCGCAGAAGGGATATCCATATCCCTCTGCGGACTGGCTGCATCCTTGCAGCCACTGATTTATAAAATCAACTGAAAACAAATTATCACAACGCGCCAGCAAAGGGGAATGACTCAGCGAATGGGCAGTCGCGCTTGAATAACAACATGCGGCGGATTACGCTACGCTAATCCGCCCTACGAGCTGGAAAGTGAGCGATGATGGGTAATAAACACCTCAATTTGTGTTGCACGCGAGAGGCATAAAAATATGCGTCCCTTGGGTTAACTGTTTATGAGATTGGGGAGATCAAGAGATCAGTGCACACTTCAAAATCCCTTTGTGCTTAATCAACTATTTCCCAAGCTCGGTAGTATGATTTGCTAATCATTTTAATCCTGTTAAAATTGTGGTAATTGTAAATAAAGGGATTTTATATGTTGAAGTTTTTAGTTTTGTACCTGGGAAGTCTTATCTTGTTATCAGGATGTGGGGGTGCTGATAGTAATGGAAGTCACCGGTTTCCAGTCATCGAGATCACACCTAAGAGTGGGGATATCATCCTCGATATTGAACTAGCTGAACTGACCGACGTGCCTGCATCGGTTCCAGAGAGGTTTCTTGCCGATTACCGTTGGGGCGCCTATTTTGATGTTGATCAAGACAATAAGCTTTCAGTAGGTGATCTGGAGCTGGAAGTCCGTTTACATAGCTCGGTACCCAATAGTTATGTCCGGGATCGATTTGAATTTTTTCTGTCTGAGGTAACAGAAGTAAATGATTCATATTCTCAACAAACAGCCAGAGATAAAGGTGAAGCTATTCCTAGTGGAAACTCTTTGATTATCCAGGCAAACATAAGTAGGGATGCCTTATACGAGAAGCTTGGATACGATATTCCTGTCTATTTTTATGCCTACGCCTGGATTGAAGAGTCAGGTAGTATCGATGATATGCCATTTACAGGTATCGTTGCAGGAGATACA
>JAOULB010000410.1 GCA_029882235.1 Gammaproteobacteria bacterium
TAATACATGCATAGATTAACCCCAATGTAAAAAAACCAAACCACGAGATCGCAGTTATGTATGACTACCTGAGCTGTAGTAAAAAAATACTAGACGGTGATTTTCTGCATGTCAAAATTTCGACAGTATAAAAAAGAAGAAATTTAAGTGATTAATATTCTGAGAATATAATAAGTATAAGAGCTTCCGTGCTCAAAGTTCCATATTGATAGTTCTAAAACTTTTGTAAACTGACTGTCTCGCCCAGATAGGCATCAACCGCACGTTTGCCCTGTGTGAGCAACTGTAGTTCTGTTTTTAATGCACTACGCGCATCATTTCCACAGGCAATGGTCATCTGGTCAAGCTCAATGATTTGTCGTAACAGGCTTGCAACTCGGGCCAATGATTGTGGCATTGACGGATGCTGAAACAGTTTTTCCAGTATTCCTGATCTTTTTGTTTCCAGTTGTGTCAGTTCCTGCCATTGCTGCTGCTCGGCCTGTATTAGCATCGTCTCACTGATATCGAGCGCTTCCTGTGCATAATCTTCTGGTTCAAACATGGGTTGAAATTTCCTCTTTATGACTCATGCGACTACGCTAAACATCAGCAGGACGTGAGCTACCATCTGCTGTATTCCCGCTGGGTTGCTCCAGATGCTCTGGCACTTCATCCCATGCAGTCTTAACACTTGTTAATAATGAGCTGACTTCGTCAAGAATGTCGATATTATTTTCGACATTGGCTCGAAGCAGACGGCGAATCATATAGTCATAAAGATCATCGAGATTTTGTGCAATCTCTCCGCCCTGATCTTTATTTAAACTGGCACGCAGACCTTCAACAATTGAAATTGCCCAGCTAATGTGTGCACCTTTATTGGCGATATCTTCTCGTTCCATATAACCCTTAGCAATGGCCACTTTCTCAAGCGCACCTTGCATAAGCATCTGGATGAGTCGATGAGGATCAGCAGATTCAACACTGGCAGCAACACCAACCTGGTTATACTGCTTCACTGCATCATTTAGTTTCGTAATACTCATATCAAACGTTCCTCTTGTAATTTCTCAACCCTGCTACTTATCTTTTCTTCCCTGAAGAACTCGCTCCCGGAAGAGAGCCCAGCTGATTGCTCAGGAAAGTTCCGGTTGAGTTCATCTTTCCGATCAGAGCGTCCAGTTCAGTAAATTGCTTTAGGTACCTTTCTTCGGATTTTGCCAGTTTTCTGGATAGTCGTTCACGTTGATCAGAAATATCGTCTATTCTGTTATTAAATCCTTCCACCCGGGGTTGTATCGTTCCCTGAGTTGCCAGAACTTGTTTAATTAAATCATCAAGTTGTGCAGCAACACCATGAGAGTATGTTACTTTTCCGCGCGGCCCCTCAATGCCACCTGAGACCTCAATTTTGAGCCCATCAACATCCTGCTGACCGGTTAAAACATTACCTACGCCAAGTGCACGAAATCGTCCAAATGTACCTTGCACGTCTTTCCCTGGTTGGCCCGGCCCAGCAGCCAATCCCAATTCGCGTGATGAATCAAAATCTGCTGATACCAGTTCGACTCGGGAACCACCACCAAAACGCTCTGAAACAATAATTAAGCGATTATCAAAATAAGTAACTCTGACACGGCTGTCGTTTGTCCTTAATTTTCCATCCGCATTAATTTTACTTTGCATTTCATTAGCAAGTTCTCGCCCTGTCGCATAGCTTTTATTAGTTAATTTAATTGTGTTGGTTTCTACACCATCGACCTTTAAGGTAAATTCATCATTGCCGACATTGATATCCAGAGGAAAAGAATTTGTCGCTAAACCGGCATAGCCACCTTTGGTTGGCTTTTGAGTAATATTGACGTCGTATGAACCCATTGCGGTGCGATCACCTGCTTCGATAAAACGAAGTCGAGAATCAGAGACCGAGCCTGAGTTGGAAAACAAATTAACGACTTCCTGCAGATCTTCTTCTAGCGAGTTTGTCAGCTTTGTTTCATTAAGTGATATAGTTCCATCAAATTCAGTCCGTAGACCAATTGATGCCAGAGTCACAAACTCTTTGTTAATACCTGAAAAGGGTGTCCCAATGATTCGGCGTAACTGATTCGACACACCACG
>JAOULB010000411.1 GCA_029882235.1 Gammaproteobacteria bacterium
ATTTTGCATTTTATGACCCAACTGTTGACAGTGATATGATTAACTTTGCGAAATCTCAACGAAATAAATAATAACAACAGACTTTCGGGCGAAGACCAGAATTCAGAAAAGTAACCATTCCCTGAGCCTGTCTAAGAGCGCCATTCACGTACAAGTTGTAATCCATAAACGCCTTCATAAATATTGACACCCACAAAATTGATCTGTATATTTTTCGACCAATACACGGCAGTAATAATCAAAATAAAAAAAGGAAATCAAAGTGACAGATTCTATTAAACAATATCAGAATCTTCATCTATGGATACTGGCTATATTAATTCTGATGCAAATAAGTCTTTCGGTGGATTACTGGGGGAAATTTTCCAGAGTTATCTGGCCGATTCATATTCATTTTTGGAGTGTATGTTTGTGGTATATCTATCTGATCTTACAACCCTATTGGGCAACTCATGGTCAGCTGGAAAAGCATCGAACACAAGGGATCATTGGGATGTTTATAGCTGGAGGAGTTGCTATTACCGCTTTGGCTCTTTCCTACCGCGCCATTCAGATAGTACAGCTTCTAGCTGGGGCGCCTGAGCGGTTTGCTCCTATTACACCTGAATTTGTCTATGGCATTCTTACAGCGGAAGTTATCATGATGTTTGCATTTACCTATGCTGTCTATAAAGGCATCGTTCTCAGAAAACAACTTCATGAACATGCATGGTGGTTGGCCTGCAGCGGATTTATTATGATGTTTCCCGGATTCTCCCGAGGTTTTTTTTATTTATGGTTTGAACTGCATGCAGATGTGATGCCCAATGTCAGTGCTGCGGCTCCGGTCTATATCGCAGTAATACTTATTATTTGTTTGTTATTGGTGTTTGCCTATCAATATAAAAGGTTAACTCATCCTGCCACATATTTAACAATTGCAGTAAACCTGATAGCTACTCAGACAATGATGATAGGTAGTATTGCCACCTGGCAAAGTTTTTTACAGGCTTTGATAAAAGTTTGATTTGTTTTGGGGGCGCGCAATGAACAAGACTAATAATCTAGCCGAATATAACAAAATCCATCTTTGGATGTTGGCCTTAATGGTCATCATGCAAATTGGTATTTTCGCAGATTACTGGGGTGATTTTACTGACAACAAATGGGCAGTACATGTGCATTATTGGACAGCCACTCTGTGGTATGTTTTTCTGATCACGCAGCCCTACTATGCGACTCATGGGCAAATGGAAAAACATAGAACGCAAGGCATCATTGCCATGTTTGTGGTGGGCGGCGTTGTCATCACTTCCTTCAGTATGTTACACGGAGATATTATTAAGGCGCATAGATCAGCTGAAATGCCTGAGCGATTTGGTCCAGCTACGCCCGATTTTTTTTATGGTGTTTTAATTGCTGAAATGCTCTCCATTACGGCTTTCTGTTACGCCATTATTCAAAGTATTATTCACAGAAAAAGTTTACGCGACCATGTCTGGTGGCTTGTAGCTTCAAGCTTTTACATTATTAAACCTGCTTTAGGACGAGGTATAAACAATTTATGGATATACATCAACAGGGAGGACTGGCCAAATATTAACATCATGATTCCAGACTTTATTGCTAGTATGCTCATTATTGCGCTTTTACTTTTTTATGCCCAGCGCTATAAAAAGCTATCTCATCCCGCCACTTTATTAGGTGCCGGTCTTATAGTGTTTTCATTATTCCTCAAGCAATTAGGGAGTTTAGATACAGTGCAAAGTTTTTTGCAGGCTTTGATTAAAGTTTGATTTGTCTTCTGCCTATTCAGAAACCTTGGTGTTAGTTGATGATGTGGAATTAACTTATTTTCACAGTTCGTAGAGAGGGGTAGCTAGTGCTTCACGCCTTTAACATATTCGCTGTTGGCTCATTCGGTATGCATTCCCACGCAGGAGCGTGAGGAACGAGAAATGACCTTGTAGCCACGATTTTAATCGGGGTTATTTTGACCGTAAATCAGATCTCGTAGGTTGGGTTAGCTTGCGTAACCCAACGCAAATAATTCAAGCCAGATGTTGGGTTACGTTGCACTAACCCAACCTACAAACTGTTTTTTCATTCT
>JAOULB010000412.1 GCA_029882235.1 Gammaproteobacteria bacterium
CACATAATCCGCACTTCTGTAAATCCGCATTAAGTCGTTTCACGCAATGGGACTTCATTGCCCTGGTTGAGCGCTATAAGATCGCCTATCACGAACGTGACCATGGCCAGCTGTTTTGTGATGTGAGTGCAAAAGAAATTTTAGCCATGTTATTGGCTGAGGTAAAACTCGCCAACGCAAAAATCAAACTGAAATGTGACATCGACATGATTGCACACGATGACGCGGCTAGATATCTTTTGACAACGAGTCAGGGAGAGTTTGACTGCGAATCACTAGTGATTGCCACAGGTGGTTTATCCATTCCCAAGATGGGCGCAACCCCCTTTGGTTATAAAGTGGCGGAACAGTTTGGCCTCAAGGTCTGGCCAACACGAGCGGGACTTGTGCCCTTTACCTTGCATGATAAAGATAAACAGCAATTTGCCTCTCTCTCAGGTATTGCTGTCGACAGTATTGTCACAACTGATACCATTTCCTTTCGAGAAAATATTCTATTTACCCATCGTGGTCTGAGTGGGCCAGCGATATTGCAGCTTTCGTCGTACTGGCAACCGGGTGAAGCCGTCACCATCAATCTTCTCCCCGATATTGATCTGACTGATAGTCTGCTGGAGAAAAAAAGCAGCCAACCGAAGCTTCAAATCAAAACCAGTATCGCAAATTACCTACCCAAACGACTTGTTAGCGTGATACTTGAGTCATCGCTGGCCGAACAGACGCTACAGCAAACATCACAACAACAGCTGGAACAGATTGCCGGCAGTTTTCACCATTTCACCCTTATTCCAAACGGCACCGAGGGATATCGCACCGCAGAAGTCACGGTCGGTGGTGTCGATTGTGATGCCCTCTCATCAAAAACAATGCAAGCCAATGATATTTCAGGACTTTTCTTTATCGGCGAAGTCGTTGATGTGACCGGCTGGCTGGGCGGCTACAACTTTCAGTGGTCCTGGTCTTCGGGCTGGTGTGCTGGACAGGTGGTGTAATCGTGTATAATGACGACCGATTTAATCGCAATATTATGTGGGAATTTTAATGAAAACCGTTATACGACTCTTTTTCCGAATTGTGCGCCGCATCATCGGCCCAATCATGCTACTGATTGACTGGCTGACGACCCCCAAAGGGATCCAGCGCGAACCGCAGGAGCAGGAAAAGATCGATCAAAACACTCAGAAGCTGGCTCTGTTTCAATATAAAACCTGCCCCTTCTGCATGAAGGTACGCCGTCACACCAAGCGCCTGTCTCTAAACATTGAAACGCTGGATGCGCAACACGATCACGCCAATCGCGCACACTTATTAACCGGTGGCGGTATGGTCAAGGTGCCCTGCTTAAAGATCACGAAAGACACGGGTGAAGATCACTGGATGTATGAATCGAAAGAAATTATCGATTATCTGAATACACAATTTGGTCAGGAACACACTTCAGAGCAGCATGCCACCCACCACTGAGCAAGCGCAATTCGATCCAGAGTTGTTATTAAAACTTGCTAAATACCGAATGCCCTTTGGCAAATATGCCAATCGACTACTCATCGATCTACCTGAACCCTACGTGGTTTGGTTTTCCAAACAGGGATTTCCCAAAGGGGAACTGGGATATATGCTAACAATGGTGTATGAAATAAAGGTGAATGGGCTGGAGTATTTATTCAAGCCGCTAAAATAACAAACCCCGCAGTGCGGGGTTTTTAGTGTGTGCTTTAGAGGCTATGCCCAAAACTTTCCTTAAACTTCGCATCAAACTCATCACGTGTGAAACTATGATTCTGGGTTCCGTGTGATTCGATTTTAATCGAGCCACAGAGTGAGGCTATCTTGCCTGTTGTTTCCCAGTCCATATCATTCATAATGCCGTAGAGCAGACCGGCACGGTAAGCATCACCACAACCGGTTGGATCATTGAGTGTTGCAGCTTTAGCCAATGGAATTTCATAACGTTTTTCATCGGTATAAATTACCGAACCTTCACCACCACGAGTCACAATCAGGGCATCAACCATTTCTGCAATCTCATGAGCAGATTTACCCGTGCGTTCCTGCACCAGCTGGGCTTCGTAGTCATTCACTGCA
>JAOULB010000413.1 GCA_029882235.1 Gammaproteobacteria bacterium
CTTCTTCTTTATGCTGTCGAAATTTTGACATGCAGAAAATCACCGTCTAGTATTTTTTTACTACAGCTCAGGTAGTCATACATAACTGCGATCTCGTGGTTTGGTTTTTTTACATTGGGGTTAATCTATGCATGTATTAGTGATTGGTGAAAATGAACAGCAGTGTCAGCATTTGAGCCTAATCCTGGAATTTATTGATTATGAGACTGATGTGTGCCTTTATGGCCAATGGCAGGCACAGCAGGAACACATACAGTCGGTCATTATTACCGCAAGCGATAACAACGATAATACCGCAAAAGAAATCAATCTGATTAAGGAAAAATTGGGCGATAAGATGCCCGTATTGCTGCTTACCGATGAATCCAGCAAAGAATTACCACAGGCAATTTCTTCATCAATTGTAACCACAGTCGATATGCCGGTTAAATATCGGCAACTCGTCCATGCCTTACATCTTGCAGAAGTCTATCGCGAAAGCAAAATAAGCAACGGAAAAAACTCACCGATGTTATTCCGCAGTCTTGTCGGCAATAGTCGTGCGATTATTCATGTGCGGAAATTAATTGAACAGGTTGCAGATACTGAAGCAAATGTTCTGATTCTTGGTGAGTCTGGTACCGGCAAAGAAGTTGTAGCACGTAATCTGCATTATTATTCATCCCGTCGTGATAATCCTTTTGTACCGGTGAACTGCGGTGCAATACCCCCAGACTTACTTGAAAGTGAATTATTTGGTCATGAGAAGGGCGCCTTTACGGGCGCAATAACGGCACGGCAGGGTCGATTTGAACTGGCTCAGGGAGGAACACTCTTTCTTGATGAGATTGGTGATATGCCACTCAATATGCAGGTTAAACTATTACGCGTTATCCAGGAGCGAGTCTTCGAGCGCGTGGGTAGCAATAAAAGTATAAAGGTCGATGTTCGAATTATTGCGGCAACCCATCGAAATCTTGAAGAGCATATCGAGCAGGGAAATTTCCGCGAAGATTTGTATTATCGTCTGAATGTGTTTCCCATCGAAATGCCACCGCTGCAGCAACGGGTGGAAGATATCCCCTTATTAATTAACGAACTGATTACGCGGATGGAACATGAACAGCGTGGTTCTGTCCGCCTGACGCCTGCGGCAATTACTGCGCTTTGTCAGTATCCATGGCCTGGCAATGTACGTGAGTTATCAAATCTGATTGAACGCCTTGTGATTATGTTTCCATACGGTGTGGTTGATGTTCGTGACTTGCCAGAGAAGTTTCGAGGCCATACTGCGATCACTGATATTGACCCAAGTCAAAATAATATCAGCGCGGTCATTCCGACGCCGAGTTCTGCTGAGACTCAAGCAATGGACATTGATACACCCCAAAGACTTCCATCCGAAGGGATCGATTTAAAGGAACATTTAACCGGTCTTGAATATTCACTCATCAAACAGGCCCTGGATGAAGCGAACGGGGTTGTTGCCCATGCAGCAAAACGACTCCACATGCGTCGAACCACACTTGTCGAAAAAATGCGTAAGTATGGTCTTCAGCGTCAGGAACAGGCGACAGGAATTTGACTAGTACCTGACCACCCATAAATAACTTCTTGATTTAAAACAGATATAATTCGGGCACGCTTCTTGCTCCAGTAAACTGAATCGTTTTATTAATCAGTTTTGCTGGAGTAGATTGTCAATGAGTCAGAACCCTGCCCAATACCCTCAGGCACTGGAAGAAGCCTTTCAGGCTTTTAACCAGTTATCCGGCCAGCTGGCAGACTCCTATCAGGCACTCGAAAACCGCGTTGCACAGCTTAGTGGTGAACTGGCGAATTCACATGATGAACGTATTAAAGAACTCACAGCAAAAGAAAAGCTGGCCAATCGTCTTGGTGCATTACTCGATGCATTACCCGGCGGGGTTGTTGTGCTCGATCAAACAGGCAAGGTTCAGGAATATAATCCCGTCGCTATCGACTTGCTTGGAGAACCCTTGCATGGAGAAACCTGGTCTGAGGTTATCAATCGTGCATTCAATCCAAAACACGATGATGGTCATGATGTTTCTCTGGTTGATGGCCGCCGAGTCAATATCTCA
>JAOULB010000067.1 GCA_029882235.1 Gammaproteobacteria bacterium
CAATGGCCCTATTAAAAAGACACTACGTGATGTTGATATCACATCTAAAAAACAAACCAATAGTGCTGTTTTCATTAAACCGAAATCTGATGAAGAAATTAGAAAGGCCTATGAGGAATATTTAAAACACGCCACTTCTGATTCCTCTCTACGACTGACCGCCATTAATCGACTTGCGGAACTAGAATTCGAACTTGGCAACAAACAACAACAGGAAGCAGAAGCGCTCAAGAAAGATAATATCGATGAAGCAACTGAAGACAAACTCTATTTTGATCGCATAGATAAAACCATTGAATTATTAAATAACTCCTTGCGCGATTACCCTAAGTCAAAAGGTAATGATAAGACGCTCTATCAGCTGGCCAAGGCCTATGACATGAAGGGTGACTCAGGAAGCACAAAGAAAGCATTGAGTCGCTTAGTTAAAAACTATCCCAAATCGCCTTATTATGTTGAAGCCAAATTTAGACTAGGTGAAATTTATTTTTCGCATCGTGATTTCCTCTCCGCTGAAGATGCCTATACTGATGTCATTACTGCAAAAAAGAATGGCGTTTTTTATGAAAAAGCCGTTTACAAGCGTGGTTGGGCCCGCTTCAAACAAGATTTTTATGAGGTTGCGCTTGACGATTTTCTTGTGGCAGTGACCTACCATGGGTTTTCTGATTATGAGGAATTGACTCAACACGAGCTCCAGCAGTTTAATGAGTATTTTCGCGCGATTGGTTTAAGTTTTTCCTATCTTGGTGGCGCCGAGCCTATTCATCGTTTTTTCAAGGCAAATAGTGACTTTAAATACTTGTATTACACCTATGCCTATTTAAGTGACATCTATAGAAAACAGTCGCGTTTTTCTGATGCTGTCGATACGCTAACTTATTTTGCAAAGACTTATCCAAAGTCAAACAATATTCCTGAATCATATATCAAGATGATCGACATCTGGAAAGAAAGTGGCTTCAGAAACAAATTAATTGCCTCTGTTGATGAGTTTTACAATAAATATAACCCACATAGTCAGTATTGGGTAAAAACAAACCCAAATCGTAAAATTTACAAAAATGTCCATGCCTCAATGGAAAAATACCTGTTGTTAATGGCAAAACATTTCCATCATGAGTATCAATCAAAACGCAAAAAAGGAAATTTTGAAAAAGCCGATCTATGGTATAAGCGTTATTTAACACATTACAAAGCTTTTGCAAGGAAGAACAACTTCTTTTACCTCTATGGGGAATTGCTCGCCAGCAACAATAATTACGAACAGGCCTTATTCAATTATGAGAACTCGGCTTACGACTCTGACATTATTCTCAACAAAGATGCTGCTTATGAAACGATTGTCTTAACAGACAAAATGATTCAGCAGGAAAAATACAAAGATTTCAAGGATGACCTGTTAAACAAACACATCAAATATGCCACTTTGTATACTCGACTTTATCCGAATGACAAAAAATCGAATAAAATCATCGCTCACGCTGCAGAGCTCGCCTTTGCCTCCAAGCAACATAGTAAAGCTATTGAAATTTCTGAATTACTTTCAAATTCTCAAGAATCAAAAGCCTCTATCAACGCGAATATTATCAAGGCTCACTCCTATTTCAAAATGGAGCAGTATGCCAGTGCTGAAGCCGCATATCAGAATTTACTGGACTCTGATCGACTTGGACCAGACACAAAATCAAAAATTGAAGATAAATTAGCTTTGTCTATATATAAGCAGGCTGAAATCGAAAAGGAAAAGAAAAACTTCAAGCTTGCCACCTGGCACTTTACTCGAATTGCGAGTGTTACACCCGACTCCAGTATCAGTGCAACAGGCATGTATGACGCCATCGCAATGGCCATGACTGCTAAAAAATGGCCAGAAGCTATTTCATTTATGAAGAATTTTAAATCACTCTATCCTGATCATAAACTTAGTAATGAAGTATCTAAAAAATTATCAGTAGCCTACCTGAATTCAAATCAAAGCATCGAGGCGGCAAAAGAATATGAAAAAATGTCTGGCTTTGAACAAGACAGCAAATTACGCGTCGCAGCACTATGGAAAGCAGCCGAACTGTATGAAGAGAAAGGTGAAACAGAATCAGCTATCAAGACTTATGTCAATATCACAAAAAAATACAAGCATCCTTATCCTCAATACTTAGAGGCCATGCAGAAATTAACCGACATATATTTGGCACGTAAAGATGACAAAAATACACTCTTATGGCGAAATAAAATTATCCAGGCAGATAAGCGGGTAGCCAAGAAACAGAAAACCGACCGAACAAAGTTTATTGCATCCAATGCATCACTGATGCTGGCGAAAAGCAAACATGACGAATTTATACATCAAGAGCTAACCTTACCTCTTAAGACTAGTCTACGAAAGAAAAAACTTGCGATGCAGAAAGCTGTCGAATTTTATGGTCGCGCATCAATTTATGGTATTCCTGAAACAGCAACTGAAGCGACTCACTCTATTGCAGAAATATATAACACGTTCAGCAAGGACCTGCTTAAATCAGAACGTCCTAAAGGGCTTAAGGCCGACGAGCTTGATCAATATCAAATATTACTTGAAGATAAGGCATTTCCTTTTGAGGAAAAAGCGATCGAATTTTTTGAAACGAATCTTGCCAGAGTTAACAATGGCGTATACAACGACTGGATCAAGAAAAGTCATGACAGATTGAAAGAATTATTTCCTGTTAGATACAAGAGAGAGCCAAGAATAGATGACTATATTAGCGTCTTACATTAGAACACTAATTATTTTGGGTGTTTTGTTTATCGCTGGCTGTGGCACACAGCAGGTGGTAAATGATACTGCCACCTCAATAACGCCAGCGGATTCAGAAAAGGCTTTAAAAAGCACGACTGAGGGTGATGTGCTTGCCTACAGACAGGCGCTCACACATCTGAATAATAATAAGCTAGACGATGCTCGTTCCCTCTTAAAAGATTTTATTGATGATCACCCATCTCTTGCCGGCCCGTGGGCGAATATTGGATTAATCTTCATAAAAGAAGGCAAGCTCGATAAAGCAACTGAAGCGCTAGATAAAGCACTAAAGCTAAATCCCAAGCTGGCCCAGGCTCATAATCTTCGTGGATATATTGAGAATAAAAAGCGCAACTTTCTACAGGCGGAAAAGTTTTACAAAGCTGCCATTGAAATAAACTCTTCATATTCCATAGCGCATTACAATCTTGCGCTGCTGTATGATATATATTTACAGGATATTGCGAAAGCTGTTCAACACTACAAAATATATCTTAAAATTACGGAAAACAAAGACAAGAAAACAATGGACTGGGTTCAGCAGCTGAGCAGCACACTTAAAAAGAGTTAAGCCATGAGAAAATATTTAACATCATTTTTTATTATGCTAATTTTCTCTGTAAGCAGCATGTGTATTGCCGAAGACAGATTAGAGCTTGAGACAACTTTTATTAAAGGCAATAAGGATATGCCGCAGATTCTTTATGTCGTACCCTGGCAAGATATAAAGAAATCGAAAAGTGAAGAACAAAACATTGTTCTTCATAGTCTGTTTGGTGATTTGTTTGACCCAGTAAATCCTTCAATCGAAAACACCTTCACAGTGTCGGACTCAAAACCTCGCTGAGGCCTTTCCCTTTGTATTAACCAGAGTATATTCTGGATCAGTTAATGCTAATTCCATTGCAGCCGCATGCCGTTGACGTTGAAATCCCATTTCCAGTTTGTTTCTAAGTAATTCCGAATTAAGTGGACGACCTAGAAAATAACGCTGGCCAATTATGAAGTTCTGTCCCTGGCGACGCCATATGGCGACAACTTTTGAAACATCTGGCCATGGTAGGTTCTCATCTTCATCAAGTGAAACATCATCATCATCAACATTATTATTCGGTATTAAAGGTGCATTATCTGGAATATCCATTGAAAGCTGATGCTGCTCAAGTTCTATACCCGTAATCATTGAAAATGATTCAGCTGCTAAGCGTGCATATTCAGGTTTAGCCATTTGGCCAATCAGCCAGTTTACCGCATGCGGATCACCCAAGATCCCCGTTGCTTTTATAACTGCCCGATTTAATCCATCCTTGGTCGCCATTTCAGATATCCACTTCCGCGCTTCTTCAACAGGTAGTACTCGAAATGCAATATTAATTGCACGAGATGAAAATGGCCCGGATGTTAATACAAATGGTTTCAGGTGTTTTACTAATGATTTATTGCCGAGAAGAATCGATGACCACAATGCCCAGAACTTTATCTCAGGATCATCATGATTCATCGCCACATTTAAGGCTGGAAGCAAGTCCTGACGCCTTAATTCACCAATTAGTCTAAGCGACCGCGCATACAATTTATGGTGTTCCTGGCAATCAGGGCGATTCAGTATTTTTAATAATTGCTCGCCGGGATCCTGGCGTTTGAGACTACATGCCGCAACACCAAGATATTTATGATTCATATCTTTACCGGATAAGAATCGTTCAATCCAGGCACCTACAAGCTTATCAGGCAACCAACCTAAAGCCGATATTAATCCTTTGTAAGTGCTGTCATTTGTTAGGCCAACCTCAACAGCCTTTTTGATATTTTCCATATCGTGACTGCGAAAGGCAACGATTGTTGCAGTAAACACCTCACCGGCCTCTTCTAACTTAAGTGCAGCCTCACAGGCTTCCCACCCCTCTGACATTGATGTCATCAAGCCTTCAATTTGAGCCTCAATTCGATTTTCTAATTCCAGCAAATCCTGCTTTGTATAATGAGGTTGATTGACCACAATTGAACGCAGCATCCATAAAAACGAGGCCTCATCAACATATTGCTCATAGATATCCCTATAAGCTTTTGATGCTCCTGCCATATAATCAGGAATAGTTTGATCCATTGCTACTCTCAACACTTAACCCATAATATTCTTTTTATTATGAAAAAGAGGATCACCCATTCGACAGACATTCTTATTTTCGAACTTCACATCAAATGAGTACAACATGTATTCACAAACTCCTTTTGTCGTGCTGCTAATAATTCCTTTTAATGTCCCAGGCTCATCTCCAGTGCTCGTGCTATATTGAGCTCCTTTGACCATAGGCATTTTTTTGTCTGTTTTAACTGATTTAGGCCCCTTAGATGTATCAGAAGATTTACCTATATTTACATAAGGAATAGGGATTACGGGAGGTCCGCACTGTGTTTTACACACATCAGGGAATACAATACTTAGTCCACCGCTGCCTTTATGAGCTATTCCACGTGAATTTGCGAATGTCGTCTGTCCCATATATTAATCCTAAATAATTTAAGTTATCTTGTTAGTGAAATGTTTACTTCTTCAATTTTCAATGCCTTTTTGTCGCAAGGCATACTTGCTTTCCAAATCATACTTAACGTTGATTGATTTGGCTCTAATAGTAATGTCTCATTTCTAAATACTGGTCTCTCAATTGCACCAGATACCTTAACACTGGCTGCCAAACTCACCTGTGGCAAATTAAATTGCATTGGACCAGATGGGTGCATTCCTTCTATTATGACTGACTCTCCTCCTGTCAAATAACCTGGATAGACTAGTTCAGGGTGAGCCATGGTAAAAAATCGTTTATCAAAATCTTTAGGTAAATAAGGGGCGCGATGTTCCTGCCATTGTTCGTCATAAGTTCCTGCATAAGATAGACGTGGTTGCCAATTCGGTGCGGAAAAACCATAGCAGGCTGGATTTGGTTGATCTTCAATTTTAGTAATTAAATGATTAGGATCTTCTAAATTTGGTAAAGGAACACCATTCATTTCTTTTTCTTTTCGCTGGCCTGCGTACCCTCTACCTACTAGATTGCGTATTTCTGCCGACTGAATTTGTCCTTCAGCAACGTGCATGCCGCCATAAGCTTTTTCATAAACCATTGCCATCGACTTGAATGGCTTTGCCGGTGTCGGATGACCATTTTTCCACTCGCGATCGCCAAATACTCGAACAGTTTTTGCAACTGGACCAACTGATAGCTGCACATCCATTTGCGTCACTTCTTTTGCATTCGGAGAATATGCATGGCCTAGCATCACTATATCAGTAGCAAGCTTGCCCGTATGAAAATCTGAAGCATATTTAATACTGGATTTTCCAGGTTCGCTCCAATACTCATCGGCTTCAACTGGTGAAGATTGTTCCTCAGTCAACGTCCATTTTGGACCAATATTAAAACTGGCTTTTGTTATTATATAAAGAGTATCGATTGCTGATTCATTGGGGAATAGAGCAAGGCTAGCCGAAAATGGGGTGTTGTTTTTAAGTTGCAACATCTAATCTTGCTCCTGGTGCAAACAATACAGTTTCTCAGTTAACCTGAACAGAACCACCCATAATGCGATTAACACCAGATGAGCGATTTAACAAATATTTACCTCGAATGAGAATTTTTCCAGCTTTTGTGAGAGTTATGCTGGATTCACCGCACTTGAGAACAATCTCTTCCTTACCTTCTAAGACGACTCGTTTGCCATCAATTAAGATTTCATCCTGTTTTGTGTCTGCATTATCTTGTATATCTGTATCTACATCATTCTCTATTTTGCCAGACACATCATAATTATTAATTATTGAATTAAGAGGACTGTGAATAAGTCCCATGATTACAGGCGTGTCTAATTTTCCATTAGCAAATAGAAGTGCCACCTGACGACCAATCATATCTGGTGTTATTTCAAGCGTACTAACTGCTACTAATGCCTCCTCTTGACCCGGAAAAATAACTAATGGTCTGCCTGCTTCATCAATATTGACAAAATCACCCAGTACTATTTCTCCAGGTGAAATTTTTTCAACTGACAATGAGTCTATTTCAAGATATTCTGATTCGACTTCTTTCACATTAACCGCTATTTTAGTTGGTCGACACTTTGCTGCCTTTAATCACAACATTACCAGAGCCTTTAACATTAATATTTTTTCCGCTCAGTGTAATATCCCCATTACTTTTCATAATCAATTTTGCCGAGCCTGTCTTTAAGATTATTTCCTTGTCGGCAGTCATTGATATTGATTTTGCTTGAAGACCATACTCTTTAGAGACGTCTTCAGTGTGTTTTCCACCAACGGACTCTTGACGATCCTTTCCAATCGTCAAATCCATATTTTTCCCAATTGATATAGTTGTATTTTTACCAATATTCTCTTTGTGATTATCACCAACATCCATGGTTTTATCTTTACCAATCGACTCTGTATGGTTTTCAGCTACATCTATAGTTTTGTTTTTTCCGATACTTTCTGACTGGTTATTTCCAACAGTTTTATCTCGGTTTCTTCCTACATCAATTCTTTCATCATTTTCAATATTGGTCGCCATATCCTTTTCTGCGTGGATATAGACCTGTTCTGACCCTTTTTTATCTTCAAAACGTAATTCATTATAATTTGCTGAAGTACCACCTTTCGTTGATCGGGTTTTAATTCCACTTTGAGTCTTTGATGAATATGGTGGTTTATTTGTCCCATTGTAGACGGTACCCGTTACTATCGGTCTGTCGGGATCGCCATCAAGGAAACTAACAATCACCTCGTGCCCTATTCGTGGGATAAATGACGCCCCCCAACCATTTCCAGCCCATGACTGCATAACGCGAAGGAAGCATGTGCTATTCTCGTCTTTTTTACCTTCTCTATCCCAGATAAATTGAACCTTGATTCGGCCGAACTCATCAATAAATATTTCTTCACCTGACGGCCCTGTAACAAGTGCCGATTGAGGGCCTTTCATAACAGGTTTTTTATGTGTCAGAAGAGGTCTGTAATGCACCTCAGCAGGGATACAATTAAAATTATTTCCGTATTCTGATTGTCCCTCATTACCTGTAAAATAACTTGTATCAAAGGCTCGATGGTGTATTGAGGTGATTATATATTCACCTTTTTCACTTTTAGTATCATGCTTTGTGAGTTTAAATACACCACCTGCATAAAAACTGGAGCAATCACTTGCGCCATCCACCGTATTCATCGGCACTTCTTCTGCATCAGCTCTGAGATCAACCAGGCTTTTACCCGCAGTAAAATCATACAAACCCGGATATTCATAGTGCTCGAACTTATCGTTATTAGCGAATTTACTACGCGTACCTGTTTCAGCAATCAGATTTTTAGAAGGCTCCATGAAATTATAATCATTTAACGTCCATTCACCCTTACGGAATTCATGATTATGCTCCCATTTTGTTATTTGAGAACCCGGCATATTCCCTTTTGAGTAAGAAACCTCTGCCTCAACACATTCTTCATAGGCATTTTTTTTATCAACTAAAATTAGCGTATGTTTATC
>JAOULB010000414.1 GCA_029882235.1 Gammaproteobacteria bacterium
GTTTGAATGGTACCTGGCTGCCGCCAGGAACAATAATCAGCATGCACAGTTCATGGTGGGTTATTTTTACTGCCGTAAAATTGGAACCGAATTTAATTTAGAAAAATCAAGCCAATGGTTTGCAAGGTCTGGGCGTAAAGCCCAATGTGTCACACAATAGACAAGGAGAATATAAATGAATGCCGAGGAAAAACTCGTTCAAGATCTGAGGAAGAATGAACACGTACTTCATATAATTCCATTTGATGATTTAGTCAAAGAAGTAGAAGCAAAAAAACCATACTTAAAAATAGCCGCTAATTTAGCTTCGCCAATAAAAGACTCTGCTACAGCAACAAAATTAATTATGGAATTTGGAATCAAACCTGACAAAGTGCTTATCAAACAATACGGAGGTAAGCAGTACATCGTATTTAAGGGGTACCCAAGTGTTCGTAAAATTCTTACGGGTTCTAGATACCTGCCATCAGACCCTAAAGTAGTAAGAATGGCTGTTGGCCCAAAAGGGGTTAAAAACGCTATAAAATCGGGATTTGTATTAACAGTTGTTTTATGTGTTGGCATCGAAATTTTTGATTATTTCATTCGAGATACATCAACATTAGCTCAGCTACTTGGCAATATAACTTCAGATATTATCAGTATTGGTGTTGCCTCTATCGCAGCTACCGTAGCTGGCCTGGCAGTTGGAGCATCTGCTGTACTCGGAAGTGTTGCCGCAGCACCAATAATTGCTGCAATTGCCGTTGGTCTTCTAGTCACTGGCACTCTTATGGTCATAGATAATAAATTCGGTGCAACTAAAGCTCTTATAGGTGCATATGAAAAACTTGGCATTAAGCTGAAAGAAATTGAGTCCGAGGCAAACTGGTGGTTTAACTTTTTTGAAAACAACCCAAGACAAATTATGAATCTTTTTGGTGGTTATGGTTCATATGGCGGATATTGATGACTCAAAAGCAAGCTCAAATTATATTTATAATACTAAATATTTCTGCTTTCTTTTTTATTTGGGCATATGTAAGTGAGATTATTTCGATATTAACTGCTCTAGCTGAAAAAAAACCTCGTATACCGTTTGAGTATGGAGTGTTTTATTTCTTCATAGCTACAATTTTCTGGCTGCTTGCAATAATACAGTATTATGGTAAACGTGATAAAAACTCCTTCTGGTACAAATATGCTGGGAAGTTATTAGTTTACTGGTTTGTTTTCTGTTTATTACTCGCGAATGCTGTTCCTATTTACATAAAAAACAAAATATCAAATGCGGGTTACGCAGAATGCCAGAATCCTAACCACTCACCACGAGCATTAAACTATGGGAGTTTGGTATTTATTTTAGGGAAGTGTTAGCAATACAACCAAGGGGGGGCAGAACACAGTTTCCTCTAATATTAGACTCAGCTGATAAACAAGAAAAGGTATAAAAAGACGCTGTTTCATGTCTGATTTAAGTCTCTGTTCCAGACTCGACACTACCCCCTGCATCCATGCAGTCGACCCCCTGAGGGAGAAGGGACAGGGAGGAATACTCGTTCGGGGTAGTTATTTAGTACAAAAGATCCACTGACAGCTTGAATAGTCCCAATATGGGACTTATAGTACCCATATTGGGACTTTATATGGGGACAGCCTATGCAATCTACCTCGCTTGGCGATGCGCTATTTACCAGGACACAGCAAAAGGTGTTGGGTCTGCTGTATGGCCGGCCACAACAGACTTTTTATTTGAATGAGATCGTGCGGCTGGCAAATGTAGGCAAGGGCACCATCAAGCGGGAGCTGACGCGGATGGTGTCGGCTGGTTTATTGACCGTTACGCCCATCGGCAATCAAAACCATTATCAGGCCAATGCAGATTGTCCGGTCTATCCTGAGATACTGGGTCTGGTCAGAAAAACTTTTGGCATGACCGATGTGCTACGTGATGCGCTGCTGCTGGTGTGGGAACAGATCGAGCTGGCTTTTATTTATGGTTCGATTGCCAGCGGCACCGAGACGGCGGGAAGCGATATTGATGTGATGTTGATTACCGAAACTCTGGCCTATGCGGATGTGATGAC
>JAOULB010000068.1 GCA_029882235.1 Gammaproteobacteria bacterium
AGGCGAAGGATTCAGCGCGTGCGATGATGGCACAGTTGGTGACAATGAGGGGAATAAAAATCCCCAGAATTTTGTACATATCATGAAACCAGGCATTCATGGCGAGTTCAATGGCCGTGACCACCGAAGCAATAACAAGCACAAAAACAGGGATGCGGATTTCAGGGCGAATAAAATTGCGTACCATTGATACGACGACATTGGATGAAATCAGTGTCAATGTTGTGGCCAGACCTAAGCCCAAACCGTTAATAACGGTATTGGTTACGGCGAGCAGGGGACACAGGCCAAGCAGTTGGACAAAAGCAACATTGCTTTTCCACATACCATCACGAAAGATTTGTGAAAAATTATTCATTTTTATCCTTAGGGTCAACAGTGTCGAACAGTCTATCACGGTGTTGATTAAAGTAAATTAAACTGTTGCGCACGGCTTTAACAATGGCACGCGGGGTAATGGTTGCTCCAGTTAACTGATCAAACACACCACCATCACGTTTAACCCGCCATTTGTTTTCAGTGGGATTATTCAGTGATTTACCATTAAAGCCAAGAATCCAGGATGAACGTTCGATATCGACACGATCTCCAAGGCCGGGTGTTTCCTTATGTTGGACAACGCGAACACCTGCTAATGTGCCATTATAATTTATCGCCACAAGAAGTTTGATGGCACCCGAGTAACCATCGGGTGCGATTGCACCAATAATAGCTGCAACTGGCTTGGCTTTTATGCGAGCACGATAAACCGTGATTGCCTGATTAGTCCCCAGTCTTGCATCATAGATGGTGGTTGTATCGTTGAATAAATCATTATCATGGCGATCAGGTGGGATCAGTTGATGCAGATTGCGCAATACACTGGCGCGTTCATTATCCGCAATGCGTTGTTTGGTCTGATCAAAAATATCGGCAACCAGCCCTGTACCTATCACTGCAAACAGGCCAAGGACGATGGCGCTTTGAGTCATGTTTTTAAGTAGCTGCATCAGGAACTCCTGTTATGACCATAGACACGAGGTTGAGTGTAATAGTCAATCAGCGGAACGGCCATATTCATAATCAGTACCGCAAAGGCGATAGCATCAGGGTAGCCGCCCCATGCGCGAATAACATAAATAAGAATGCCAATACAAAGGCCGTAAATAATTCGGCCACGCGGCGTTGTGCTTGCCGTAACAGGATCGGTGGCAATGAAAAACGCACCCAGCATAGTCGCGCCAGCAAACAGGTGGAAAAGGGGTGATGCATAGCTATCGGGCGAAACTAGAAAAAATAATCCTGATATTAGTACTAGCCCTGCAAGCATGGCAGCAGGAATATGAAAACTAATAATCTTGCGAAAGATCAGCCATGCGCCGCCGAGTAAAAACATGATGTTAATCCATTCCCAGCCGATACCACTGAGCTGACTCATACCGGCCTGTGACTGTTGAATTGTCGCAACCGTTTGCCCAAGACCAATCTGTACCTTCATCGCGTCCAGTGGTGTCGCCATACTCAATGCGTCATAGTTAATCCCAGTTGGTAACACACCCATAAAGCTATGTCGTAGCGTATCTATCAAACCGAGAGAAACTGCCGCTGGAATTTCTGGTGATAACCAGCGCGTCATTTCCTGTGGGAAAGAAATTAATAGCATGGCATAGCCGACCATGGCAGGATTAAATGGGTTTTGACCAAGCCCACCATAAAGGTGCTTGGCAAAGATCATTGCAAACACAATACCAATAAAAGGAATCCACCAGGGCGCGAGAGATGGCAGAGTTAATGCAAATAGAATCGCGGTGACCAAAGCACTGCCGTCATAGAGTGCTACCTTGACGGGATGTTTACGTAGATAAAGAATCGCTGCCTCAGTCGCCAGGCCTGCAACAATGGCAATGCACATATTGATCAATAGACCAGGGCCAAAAAACCAGACATGGGTAATAATGCCGGGTATCAGTGCAACGATAACCGTCAACATCACCGAGGTGATGGAGTTATCAGGATGCTGATGGGGTGAGCTGGCGATCATATTATGAGTCTCGACTTTGTTCGGTTTCACGTGTGGCCTGCTTTTTTGCCTTTACGCGTTCCAGAGCGGCTTCAATTTCAGATTTTTTACTGTCGCTTTTGTCATCATTAACTTTTTTCAGCAACTCTTTCTTCTTGCGTTTGCGTTCTTCATCTTCCTGCTTTTTACGTTCAAGCCGTAGCAATCGAAAATCATGGCGATCACGGGCGCGATCTGATTTTATGCGATCACGCTCCTCCTCAAGAATGGCGGTTTTGGCAAAGCGATAATAGTGTACCAGTGGAATATGGCTAGGGCAGACATAGGAACAACAGCCGCATTCAATACAGTCGAATAGATTATATTCCTGCGTTTTATCAAAGTCTCTGGCCTTTGCCCACCAGTAGAGTTGTTGCGGTAATAATTGTGCCGGACAAACTACGGCGCATTCACCACAACGGATGCAGGGTAGAGCCGTCTGAGGTTCACCCGTTTCCTGTTTATCCATGGCTAGCAGACAGTTTGTGGTTTTGATAACAGGGGTGTCCATCGATGAGATTTCAAAACCCATCATCGGTCCACCCATAATTAGTCGCTGTAACTTATGATCGTCCAGCCCACATGCGGTGAGCAAATGACGCATGGGTGTCCCCAGTAAACTCTGTATGTTTGCTGGTTTGTTTACCGCGCCGCCAGTTATGGTCATGGTGCGGCTGATTAAGGGAATACCTTCAATCACGGCATCCGCGACGGCAATGGCTGTTCCAACATTATGACAAACTACACCGACATCAACTGGATGTTGCCGACTGGGGACTTCCAGATTGGTCAATAGTTTAATCAGCTGTTTTTCACCACCTGAAGGATACAGCGTTGGTACAGTGATAATTTTGATGTACTGTTTTTCATCATCGTTCAGACAGTTGCTTAGCGCAGCAATTGCCGCAGGCTTATTGTCTTCAATACCAATCAGGCATTGTCTGGCATTCACCGTCTGACGAATAATTTTTAGGCCATTGATAATATCCCGCGGTCTTTCTTGCATCAGCATGGCATCACAGCTGATATAAGGTTCGCATTCGGCACCATTAAGAATTAATGTATTAATCTGATGTTGACCGGGATTCAGTTTTATGTGGGATGGGAAACCCGCACCACCCAGACCGACAATGCCGGCCTGACGAATAATTGTACGAAGCTGATCGGCAGACAGCGACTGATAATTTTTATAGGTCTGACGATCACCAGGCCATTCATCCTTGCCATCGGTTTCTATCACAATACACTTTTCAGCTCGACCCGATGGGTGTGGAATACTCCTCTCCTCGATGGCGCTAATTGTTCCTGAACTGGGCGCATGCACAGGTGCACTGAGATTAGCATCAGAGTCAGCAATAAGCTGCCCCTTAAAAACGTGATCACCTGGTTTTACAAGGGGCTCAAGCGGTGCGCCAATATGTTGTAATAATGGAATAATTAATTGTTCTGGAAGTGGTGCAGCCACAATTGCCGACTGCATGGAGCAGGCTTTATGATCTTCCAGATGTAAACCACCATGAAAACGACCGACCGCATTTGTCATGCCTGCTCTCCTGCAGGTAATGGCCACTTCCATGCAGTTAATTCAGGTTCAAGTGGAACAATATAAATACAGTCAACCGGGCAGGGTGGAATACACAGATCACAACCCGTGCATTCATCGCTGATCACCGTATGCATCTGCTTGGCTGCACCAAGGATGGCATCGACAGGACAGGCCTGAATGCAAAGCGTGCAACCAATACAGATTTGTTCATCGATAATGACAACGGTCTTTTGCTCTTTTTCTTCGCCATTGTCGGCATTAAGCGGTTTTGGCTCGACATCAAGCAGATCAGCGAGATGCTGAATAACCACTTCACCCCCGGGAGGACACTGATTGATATCGGCCTCTCCTTTTACAATCGCTTCGGCATAAGGGCGACAACCTGGGTAGGTACACTGGCCACACTGGGTTTGCGGCAGAATGGCATCAATACGATCAACCACAGGATCGCCTTCGACCTTAAAGCGGATTTCAGCAAAGCCAAGTAATAAGCCAAAGATAATGGCAAGGCCAGCCAGAATTAAAATTGCTTCAAGCATGTTAGCCTTTTACCAGTCCAGCAAAGCCCATAAAGGCGAGTGACATCAGGCCGGCAGTGACCAACGCAATCGATGGACCTTTAAAAGGTTCAGGTACATCTGCCACCATAATGCGTTCGCGCATAGCGGCAAACAGAATGAGTACCAGAGAAAAACCGAGTGCCGCCCCAAAGCCATAGAGTGCAGATTCAATAAAGCCATGGCCGGTCTGCACATTCAATAAGGCCACACCCAACACGGCACAGTTGGTGGTAATGAGGGGGAGAAAAATTCCCAGCACTTGATAGAGCAGTGGGCTGGTTTTATGCACAATCATTTCAGTCAGCTGGACTACGGCGGCAATGATCAGGATAAAGGTGATGGTGCGCAGGTACTCAAGCCCAAAGGGATTAAGCAGGTATTCATTCGCCAGATAACTACATATTGATGCCAGCGTCAGCACAAAGGTGGTGGCCAGCGCCATACCGGTGGCGGTTTCCAGTTTGCGCGAAACACCCAGAAAGGGGCACAGGCCGAGGAACTTTACTAATACAAAGTTATTGACCAGGATGGTGCTGATGAGGATCAGGGCGTATTCATTCATAGTTCTGGACTGTGGGTATTATGCATAAGCATATAACAATATTATGTCAGTCTATATTAATCCAGTACTGGTGATCAAAAACTGACACTAACCCTGTAGGTGAAAGGGTTGTTGCGTTTACGTGTGTAGAACAGCAGACACCACGCTAGCGGATTAGTCGCTATTTAACCCGCATCCCTGCTTGAGCACCTTCATCAGGATTCAAAATAAATAGATCTTTACCGCCGGGACCCGCTGCCAGAACCATACCCTCAGAAATCCCAAAGCGCATTTTGCGTGGGGCCAGATTGGCAACCATGACGGTGAGTTTACCTTCCAGATCTTCCGGACTATAGGCTGATTTAATTCCGGCAAACACGTTTTTGGTTCCGTCGCCAATATCGAGCGTGAGTTGTAACAACTTATCAGCGCCTTCGACATGTTCGGCCTTAACGATTTTTGCAATACGCAAATCGATTTTGGCAAAGTCATCGAATTCAATTTGATCGGCTATGGGTTCCATGGATTTACCCTTTGTCTTTTTTGTTGGTTCAGGTGCCTTATTGGCAGCCAGTAATTTCTGTGTGTCAGCGAGTAAGGCATCGATTTTCTCCTGCTCAACACGCGTCATTAAAGGTTTAAATTTATTGATCGTGTGATCCAGTAATGGCGATTCAATATCAGACCATTGCAAGCCAGCGATATTCAGGAATTGTTCAGACTGTGCAGCCATTTTGGGCAATACAGGTTTGAGATAACAAATCAGAACTCTAAACAGATTAATGCCGACGCTGCAGGCATCCTGAATTTCTTTTTCATTACCGTCTTCTTTTGCCAGTACCCAGGGTTTTTTCTCATCGATATACTGATTGGCGCGATCAGCCAGGGCCATGATTTCTCGAATGGCATGATTGAACTCACGTTGCTCATAGAGTGCGGCAATGTTTTTACCTGCGGCCACAAACTCGTTATATAAATCTGCTTCAGCACATTCGGCCGAAAGTTGACCGGCCGATTTTTTCTTAATGAAACCGGCACAGCGACTGGCAATGTTGACGACCTTGCCGACCAGATCGGAGTTTACTCGAGCCATAAAGTCATCCAGATTCAGATCCAGATCATCAATACCACTGCCGAGCTTGGCGGCAAAGTAATAACGCAGGTACTCCGGATTCAGATGGTCGAGGTAGGTTCGAGCCTGAATAAAGGTGCCGCGAGATTTGGACATCTTCTGACCGTTGACGGTTAAAAAGCCATGGCAGAATACGGCACTGGGTTTACGGAAACCCGCCCCAGTCAGCATTGCAGGCCAGAACAGGGTATGGAAATAGGCGATGTCCTTACCGATGAAGTGATACATCTCGGTATCACTGCCTTCCTTTATATAAGCATCGAAATCCAGATCATCACGTCTGGCGCATAGATTCTTGAAACTGGCCAGATAGCCAATCGGTGCATCCAGCCAGACATAGAAATACTTGTTCGGCGCATCGGGGATCTCAAAACCAAAGTAAGGTGCATCGCGGGAGATATCCCAGTCCTGCAGACCACCTTCGAGCCATTCATTGAGCTTGTGGCGAATCGCCGGCTGCATGTGTTCTTCATGGGTCCAGGCCCTGAGCATGTCATCAAATGCGCCAAGCTCAAAAAAGTAGTGTTCAGATTCTTTTTCTATCGGAGTGGCACCCGATACGGCTGAAACAGGATTTTTTAATTCTGTTGGGGAGTAGGTTGCACCACAGACCTCGCAGTTATCACCATATTGATCCTCCGCGCCACACTTGGGACAGGTGCCCTTGATGAATCGATCCGGCAGGAACATCTCTTTCTCAGGATCATAGGCCTGCTTGATGGTGCGCGTCTTGATATAGCCACCATCACGCAGCTGGGTATAAATGTATTCCGCTAGCTCTCGATTCTCATCAGAGTGAGTGCTGTGGAAATTATCAAAGTCGATCGCAAAATCGGCAAAATCAGCGCGATGCTCCTTATCGATGCGAGCAATCAGCTCTTCGGGTGAAATACCCTCGTTCTGGGCACGCAACATGATCGGTGTGCCATGGGCATCATCGGCACAGACATAAGTGCAATCATGACCTTGCATCTTCTGAAAACGTACCCATATATCGGTCTGGATGTATTCGACCAGATGCCCAAGATGGATCGAGCCATTGGCATAGGGGAGGGCGCTGCTAACCAGCATTTTGCGTTTGTTGATGCTCATTTACGTTTAATTGGGTCTGTCCTAAAAAGGCGCATACCCTAGCAGGGTTTGGCTTTTGCCGCTACTGCTGCGCGATACAGGCTGAATAAATCTGCATCTGCTTGTACAATACGTCCCCCGGCTATATTAGCAATTGTAAATATACCCGAAAAGCATTAAACTTGATTAATTTACTCAGTTATTAAACCTTGAAGATTTCAGGAGATTAACATGGCAGGTGTGACCCCACAGCAGGTTGAAGACAAGATTAAAGAGTACATCGATCCTTACTTTGAGCAGGATCTGGTCGCAGCCAAGGCGGTCAAGGATGTGAAAGTCGATGGTGATAAGGTTAGCGTTAATATCGTACTGGGCTTCCCTGCCGAAGGCTATAAGGCAGAGCTCGCCAGCAAGCTGCAGGAAAGCATCGCATCTCTTGATGGCATTAGTGCAGCCACTGTTAATGTCTCGCACAAAATCGACAGTCACGCCGTGCAAAAGGGTGTGAACATGATCCCAGGCGTGAAAAACATTATTGCTGTTGCCTCGGGTAAAGGCGGCGTGGGTAAATCCACTACTGCTGTTAATCTGGCGCTGGCCCTGTCAGCTGAAGGCGCGACGGTTGGTATTCTGGATGCTGATATTTATGGTCCCAGCCAGCCACGTATGCTGGGTGTGAGTGGTCAACCGGACTCTAAAGACGGCAGCACTCTGGAACCCATGAATTCCTACAATCTCCAGTCCATGTCGATTGGCTATCTGATTGATGAAGAAACTCCCATGATCTGGCGTGGCCCGATGGTCACTCAGGCACTGGAGCAGTTACTGAATGACACTCAGTGGAAAGATGTCGATTACCTTATCGTCGATCTGCCACCCGGTACCGGCGATATCCAGCTGACTCTGGCGCAGAAAGTCCCAGTGACGGGTGCCATCATTGTCACCACACCACAGGACATCGCCCTGCTGGATGCGCGTAAGGGTCTGAAGATGTTTGAGAAGGTTGAAGTGCCAGTGCTCGGTATTATTGAAAATATGAGTATCCATATTTGTTCCGAATGTGGCCATGAAGAACATATCTTTGGTTCTGGTGGTGGACAAAGCATGTCTGATCAATTTGATGTTGCTATGTTGGGCGCTTTGCCACTGGACATCAGCATTCGTAAGGATGCTGACGAAGGTAAGCCGACAGTTGTGGCCGACCCTGATGGTCGAGTGGCTCAAATTTATCGTGATATTGCCCGTCGTGTTGCGGCCAAGCTGGCTTTACAACAGAAAGACTTCTCGGCTTCGTTCCCGAAAATCGTTATTCAAAACAATTAATATTTGCGAAGTTGCGGATATCAACAAGGGCGTCGCTATCAGCGGCGCCTTTTTTGTTTTAAAA
>JAOULB010000069.1 GCA_029882235.1 Gammaproteobacteria bacterium
ACATCTGGATAGGCAAGTTCAGCCACACAACCTCCGAATAAAGGGTAAATCGATGAGTTATTATTTTCCTTGCGGGGGTAAAATCATATCACAACAAAGCGCGAAAGATAGACGCAAAAATCACACCGCTTAAAGCGTGCTCAATATAAAAAACACGAACAAAAAGAAAGATCTAGACGAGATTGATAAGAGACAGCATGCACTGACCTCGCTAAGTGCGAGGTCAGTAACAAAACTATTTACGCAAATACGTAAAAGTATTTGCCTAAAGCTATTTAGGCTTTAATTTATTATTCAGCCGCAGCTTCAACAACAACAGTAATGTTCTGTTGTACATCGCTATGAACACGAATAGCAATTTCGTATTCACCAATGTTATGAATCGGGCCTTCTGGCATCATAACTTCACGTTTTTCAATGGCGACACCAGCATTGGTCATTGCTTCGGCAATATCCAGTGGTGCAACAGAGCCAAACAGTTTGCCTTCATCACCCGCATGGCTAGCAATAGTGATTTTCGCCAGCTGCGCAATTTGTTCCGCACGTGCAGTTGCTGCGGCCAGGGCTTCATTTGCAGCCTTTTCAAGTTCAGCACGCTGTGCTTCAAATTTGGCAACATTGTCTGCAGTCGCAGGCACAGCCTTTTTCTGTGGGATCAGAAAATTACGACCATAACCAGGCTTAACAGAAACCTGTTCGCCAAGGTTGCCCAGATTTGCAACTTTTTCCAGTAAGATTACGTCCATCTTATTTACCTCGTCTTGCTTAAGACATTTTCTTTAAATCGTTAATTACTTATACGTAGTCTGTTTCTAAAATCCAGACCGTTATCCAGCAGACCAAGCATAATGATGACAATCATCATAAATGGTACTGCAACAAACAGTAAAACATACATCAGGACCAGCCAGGTTGAATTCAACTTTAGCCGGTTCACAACCGCATGTACTACGGCCAAGCCCTGTAATAACAACATACCTAGTGTCACAAACAACAGGTTCTTGGCGAGTTCCGCCAGCATCCCATCACCGATATAAAACATTGCAATTAATAACAATGTTGCAATCGTAACAACTCGTCCCAGACGCAGTTCCTGAAACTCTTCCGCAAACGCGCCCGGATGATAAAGTAGAGATTGCCACCAGCGAGCAATAAACAGCCCAATCGCAATCCCAAAACAAGTCATCAACGCTAAGGAACCTGTTAACAGCTGGGTTAGCTTGTCGATACCATCCTTTTCAAAATTTAAACCAGCTTTTTCCAGAGCTGGAAATACTTCTTTCATTAAATGTTGATGCCACCATGCCGCTGGGTCTCCCAACGAGATAAACATCCCGATTACAAATAAGACGCCAACAAGTAACAGCGTCTGCAGCGTAATCGCCAGTGAGCGCGTCTGCTGTAACAGGCTGGCAAACAACCAGGCCGGTATCCACAAACTCATTGCCAGACCAAAAGCAAAGGCTGGGTTGCCAAACAGTACAGTGGTCAATAAACCGGTTAACAGGCTTGCGCCTAATACCGTTTTACCACTCTCTTTGGGCCCTTGCACCAGAGCGACCAGTCCAACTCCGGCTGCACTGAAATAGGTCAGTGGCCAGGTTAAAGGAATGAGTACCAGTGCAAATACGGCACAGACAACAACTGTAGTTATGGCCTGTACCTGGCCACGCATAATGTAGCTTGCCAGGGCGCGCATGGCGCGTGCTCAATCTCTATTTATGCGAATCGCAGTAGGGCAGTAAGGCCAGAAAACGCGCGCGCTTGATTGCTGTAGCGAGCTGACGTTGGTATTTGGCGTTAGTGCCGGTAATACGACTTGGGACAATTTTACCGTTTTCGGTGATATTGCCCTTCAGGATCGCCAGATCCTTGTAATCGATATTATCAATGCCATCAGCAGTAAAACGACAGAATTTCTTACGACGGAAAAAACGAGCCATTTTTATCCCTCCTGAGCAGTTGGTAGTTCAGCATCATCCGCATCAGGTGCTGGTGCCGATTCTGAATCACGTGGTGTGTAGTTGGAACGAGGACGTTCTTCCTCTTCCTTCTTCACCAGTGGAGATTCCTCAGTAATTGCCTCATTGCGACGAATCACCAGATGGCGAATCACGGCGTCATTGAAACGAAATGCACTTTCCAGCTCGTCCAGGGCATCCTGACCGCACTCGATGTTCATCATGACGTAATGGGCTTTGTGAATTTTCTGGATCGGGTAGGCCAGCTGACGACGACCCCAGTCTTCAAGACGGTGGATCTGGCCGCTTTTGCCTTCGATTCCTGAGCGGTACTTCTCGATCATTGCAGGTACCTGCTCGCTCTGGTCAGGGTGGACCAGAAACACAATTTCATAGTGTCGCATAATGCTCCCTTCGGTTATGCAGCCTCCCGTTCAGTGCGGTGAGGCAAGGAGTTAAACAAATTGTACCCGGCCGGAGCCGGTAAAGGACGCGCATTTTACTGGAGGGGGTAGCGGAAATCAATGAAATAGAGTCGTTTAATCACTCTAATGCTGACTAAGTTGTCTCCCGCTGGCGAACGGCTTCATAGAGACAGACCCCAGTTGCCACCGACACATTCAGAGACTCCACCTGTCCCCGCATCGGAAGCGAAACCAGAAAGTCACAGGCCTCAGCAGTCAGACGACGCATACCCTGACCTTCTGCGCCCAGAACAATCCCCAGCGGTCCCTTCAGGTCAGATTGATAGAGGCTTTGCCCAGCATCACCGGTTGTCCCGACCAGCCAGATGCCCTTTTCTTTGAGCTTAGCCAGCGTTCGGGCCAGGTTAGTAACGGCCACGAATGGCACGCTCTCAGCCGCACCGCTAGCGACTTTACGTACTACGCCAGTGAGGCCACAGGCCTTATCCTTTGGAGCAATAACGGCATGCACTCCAGCCCCATCGGCACTGCGCAGACAGGCACCCAGATTATGTGGATCAGTCACGCCATCTAAAATCAGCAGCAAAGGCGGTTCGTTGAGTTTCTCCAACATTGCCAGTAGACGTGATTCGTCCCAGGACTCGCCAGCCACCGATTCGGCCACCACGCCCTGATGCTTTGCTGAGCCGGCCAGACTGTCCAGCTCTTCTCGATCAACTTTATGGATGGAGACACCGAGCTTTTTCGCAATTCCCAGAACGGTTTGAATGCGTTTATCGTCACGCGTGCGATCAAACCAGATTGCTGAGACTGAATCCGGTTCCTTATCAAGCAAGGCCTGAACGGCGTGGAGCCCAAAGATGATTTGTTTCGATGGCATAAGGAGATAATTTTATCGCTAACTATTATTACGATTTCTTTTTCTTCTTCTTTTTGTTTGTTGCTCTCTTTTTACCTGACGTTTTTTTCTTTGAAGAATTTTTCCTGCCTTTCTTTGCGGAAGACTTTTTACCCTCGTCAGGTCTTTTCTTGCCGTCTTTTTTACTTTGTTTTTTGGCTTTCTTTACGGCCTTATCAGCGCTATTTAATTCTTTTCTACTGGTGGTGTTTTCTGGTTGTTCGTCCGCCAGTTCGAAGTCAATCTTACGTTCATCAAGATCAACACGCGCGACAATAACTCGAATGCGATTTCCAAGTCGATAGATGTGACGAGTATGTTCACCAATCATGCGATGATGAACCGGGTCGAAGTGGAAATAGTCTTTACCCAGTGAGGTCACATGCACCAGACCTTCAACATAGATATTATTCAATTCTACAAACAGGCCGAAACTGGTCACACTACTAATCACACCATCAAATTCATCGCCCACCTTATCGAGCATAAATTCACACTTGAGCCAATCGGTGGCATCACGTGTAGCTTCATCGGAACGACGCTCGGTCATCGAGCAGTGCTCACCATGTTGTGCCATTTGATCATGCTGACAATAGAAGTTTGCTGCTGTACCACCTTGCAGGACATGACGAATCGCACGATGAACTAATAAATCAGGGTAACGTCGAATTGGCGAAGTAAAGTGGGCATAAGCATCAAAGGCCAGACCAAAGTGGCCTGCATTATCTGGTGTGTAGACGGCCTGTTTTAGACTACGCAGCATCACCGTCTGAATCAGGTGTGCATCATGGCGACCTTTTATGCTGTTAAGTAATTTTGCGTAGTGCTTTGGTTCAGGCGAATCACCGCCCCCCAGATCCAGACCAAGCTCAGACAGAAATTCTCGCAGCACGGAGATCTTTTCTTCATTCGGACCTTCATGCACGCGGAACAATGCGGGCAGTTTATGTTCTTCGAGAAAATCTGCTGCTGCCGTATTCGCTAACAACATACATTCTTCAATTAGTTTATGCGCATCATTGCGAACCACGGGCACGATGGAATCGATTTTACGATCGGCACCAAACACAATTCTTGTTTCCGTGGTCTCGAAATCGATCGCACCACGCTGCTGACGTGAGTTTAATAAAACTTTATAGAGCTCATGCAGGTTTTCGAGATAGGGAACTTGCGCGGCATATTGCGCACGCAACTCTTCATCACCATCAACCAGCATGGCCGCGACCTTCGTGTAAGTCAGTCGCGCATGTGATTTCATCACCCCTTCAAAGAAACGATAGTTTTTAACAGCGCCGTTCGCATTAAGATTTAATTCACAGACCATGCAGAGCCGATCGACATCGGGGTTGATCGAACAAAGGCCATTCGATAAGACTTCAGGTAGCATTGGGATAACACGTTCAGGGAAGTAGGTTGATGTGCCCCGCTCCGCCGCATCTTTATCCAACGCCATGCCGGGTTTCACATAGGCCGATACATCAGCAATGGCCACCAGTAAGCGCCAGCCACTACCCTGTTTTTCACAATAAACGGCATCATCAAAGTCACGCGCATCTTCACCATCAATGGTGACTAAAGGCAGATCCCGTATATCTTCACGTCCCTGTTTCGCCTCTTCGGGTACTTCTTCAGTAAACCGAGTAGCCTCTTGTTCTGCTTCAGGTGACCATACATCAGGGATATCGTAGCTACGAATGGCAATGTCGATCTCCATACCTGGCGCCATGTGCTCACCCAGAGTCTCCACAACCTTGCCAATAGCCTGGCGATATTTGCTCGGTTGCTCAACGATTTCGACACTGACGATCTGGCCATGGGTCGCACCGGAGAGATTTTCTTTAGGGACAAGGATATCCTGAGTCAGGCGTTTGTTATCCGGCGCGACTAAACAGACCCCACCTTCGACAAACAGTCGGCCAACGATCCGATGATTATTGCGCTCTAGCACCTCGATCACGCCACCTTCGCGGCGACCTCGGCGATCAATGCCTTTAACATGCACCATGGCGCGATCACCATTCATCAGCGATTTCATCTCGCGCGCCGACAGAAACAGGTCATCGCCACCTTCGTCGGGAATCAAAAAGCCAAAGCCATCCGGATGCCCCTGTACTCGCCCCTTGATCAGATCCATTTTGCAGATTAAGCCATAGCCACCCTTACGGGTATAAATCACCTGACCATCACGCTCCATCGCACGCATACGTCGACGCAGGGCCTCGAGTTGTTCCTCGCTATTGAGGTTGAGTGCCGCAGCGATTTGCTCACGATTCAAAGTGCCCTGCTTATCCAGCAGATCCATAATGAACTCACGACTGGGGATCGGGTTATCGTATTTTTCCGCTTCGCGCAGGGCGTGAGGATCATTTTCATTTATAGGTTTTGTCATTAACTTCTTTTCTTTCAATTAGTTGTCGATTCGGGAAATTCGCAGATTGACATGATTCAAGACTCCCGGTAAAGTGCGCCGCTCTCAGATAGAGACTCGCTGTCCTTTGCCGAGGTGGCGGAATTGGTAGACGCGCCAGCTTCAGGTGCTGGTTGGAGCAATCCAGTGGAGGTTCAAGTCCTCTCCTCGGCACCATTCTAACAAATCCTGACGAATCTTGCTGTAAATCATACCGTTTGCTCGTCAGTTTATCATGTATCACATCCTGCCTGAGTCACGCGCCATCAACTTGCGTTGACTATCAATGTTAATCCAGAGCTGAATCCCTAATAGTGTCTTATAACCCGCGTTCATGGAAATGTGAATTAAAAAGACAGGCGTTTATATAAAAAAACCCGGTTTAGCTTACCGGGTTTTTAGGTTATTAATTGTCCAGCTTTACATCACTGCCGTGTCAGGCCATTGAGAAACTCCTCGGCTTCTTTTTTGAACTTTGGGTACAGATTTTCAGACGTAAATGTCAGCAACTGCGTTGTTCCTTTGCTATTGGAATAATAATACCCCAGATAACTAAACCGGATACCTTGAATCGTTCCAAGAATATTCAATTGCACGACTCTTAAACCATTAACAGTCCGATATTCCTGAGACACGATACGAGCATCGGGCGCAGCGCGTTTGGCATTTTCAATGCGCAATATTCACCAGCGTCTCTACTTTTATTTCTATTGCTTCAGCTATTAACAGGCCATGCAGGTCTTGTCCTTTTAACAGAAATTGATATTCAGCTTCGCTGTTTGATTTAGACTTTTCGAAACTCCATTTTTTGGGATCAAGCCATACCATCACATCATTTTTCTTACTTTTTAACGGGAATGTTGCCTTTTTGCTTTTGTAGTATTTATTCTTGTTATATTTAAATTCTGTCGGTTTATTTTTACCTTCATTTGCAAATCGCCATGTTCCATTATCATAGAGTAAAACCTCTTCACCTTTATCCGTGATGGCTTTTTGTACGGCATAGCTGGTCATTGTTATCATGGCCATTGCGATAATTAGAATTAACTTCTTCATGTATAATCCCCTAGCAAAAGTTATAAATAATTAACAGCAAATACTTTTATATATATGCTTAATCAAATAAGCATAGGTTGTAATTGAGCGATATCAATAAAACCTCAATGAATTGTGATTAATTTTCAGATAACAAAAAAGCCCACATTTTAATAATTGTGGGCTTTTAATGTATTGATTTGCTTATGTATTACGAAAAAGGGTGTCGCAGTACAATCGTCTCATTGCGGTCCGGTCCGGTAGAAATAATATCCACGGGTACCCCAACGACTTCTTCGATTTTTTTAATATAATTCTTCGCATTTTCAGGCAGGTCGTCATAGGTTTTTACGCCTACAGTACTTTCTGACCAACCTGGCATTTCAATATACTTAGGTGTGCAAAGTTCATAGGCATCGGCACCAATCGGTGGCGTATCAACATCGGTACCATCGCTATCATAACCAACAGCAATGCGTAATGTTTCCAGTCCATCCAGCACATCCATTTTTGTCAGACAAATTCCTGACAGCGAATTGATATTTGCTGATCGACGCAGGCACACTGCATCGAGCCAACCACAACGACGTGGCCGACCTGTGGTTGAACCAAACTCATGCCCTTCTTTGGCCAGATGCGCACCAATGGGATCATTCAAACCTACACCATCATACAGTTCTGTTGGGAATGGTCCTGCGCCAACACGTGTTGTATAAGCCTTGGTAATACCTAAGATATAATCGAGATCCCGTGGGCCAACGCCGGTACCTGTTGAAGCTCCCCCGGCAGTCGGGTTTGATGAGGTTACATAAGGATAGGTACCATGATCGATATCCAGCAAGGTACCCTGTGCACCTTCGAACATCACCTGCTTATCTTCGGCACGCAGCTTGTGCAGCATGCCAGTAACATCAGCAACCATTGGACGAATTTTTTCTGCCATTTCCAGGCCTTCATCAAGCACTTTCTGGAAATCAACGGTGTCCGTTTTGAAGTAATTCTTTAAGGAAAAGTTATGATAGTCCAGCACTTCACCCAGACGCGCAGCAAAACGCTCACGGTGTAGCATGTCGCCAACTTTTAAACCGCGACGTGAGATTTTATCTTCATAGGCAGGACCAATACCACGACCTGTTGTACCAATGGCTTTTTTGCCACGGGCAATCTCGCGCGCCTGATCAAGCGCAATATGATAAGGAAGAATCAAGGTACAGGCTTCGCTAATAAATAAACGACCTTCTGTGTTAACACCGTTTGCCTTGAGCATATCGAGTTCTTGCAGCAGCGCATCGGGCGCAAGTACGACGCCATTGCCGATCATGCAGGTGACATTTTCACGCAGTATGCCTGAAGGAATCAGATGCAAAACCGTTTTCTTGCCATCAATCACCAGTGTATGACCAGCATTATGTCCACCCTGAAAACGAACCACAGCATCGGCATTGTCGGTTAACAGATCAACAACCTTACCTTTGCCTTCATCGCCCCATTGGGTACCAATTACTACAACGTTCTTCCCCATAACCCCATTCTCTT
>JAOULB010000415.1 GCA_029882235.1 Gammaproteobacteria bacterium
GGGGCTACTTTCTAAGCTTGAACCGCTGAACTCATGGTGATGCTAAAGGCTACACTCGATCTTCCCATCCATGTGCAAAGCTGCGCCTGAATTCACTTTTTTGCCTTGCCAGTGAGCTTTGACCGCATCAACACATGTAATTAAGAACACCCATGTTTTAATATCTCAATAAACTCAAGAAGAGATTCCCCTCTCCCTCAGGGAGAGGGTTAGGGTGAGGGGATAAAATAGCTATCCTTCATTTTTCATTAAATCAACAAGCTAATAGCGAATCAGGGTGAGGGGATCTAAAAAGGATGAAATCCTTAACAAAAGCTCTTCGAAGAAAATCCACAGATGCCGAACAACTCCTCTGGAAACACCTACGCAACCGCCAATTAGCAGGCCATAAATTCCGCCGTCAGGAACTCATCGAACCCTATATCGTCGACTTCGTCTGTATTGAAGCCAAACTGATCATCGAAGCCGATGGAGGTCAGCACACAGAACAGATAGAATACGACAAAAATCGAACACAGAAACTACAAGCCATGGGCTACACCATCTTACGTTTCTGGGACAATGAAATACTGGGTGAAATCGATACAGTGCTCGAACAAATTCAAAATCATTTGATTGTATTCCCTCACCCCAGCCCTCTCCCTGAGGGAGAGGGGGCTTAACCCCATGCTATAACAAGATACAGGTAAACCCGAAACATGCGTGCATCCCAGTTTTTAATCGCCACCCTGAAAGAAGTCCCCGCCGATGCGGAGGTCATCAGCCACAAGCTCATGCTGCGGGCGGGCCTGATCCGCAAGCTGGCCGCCGGTCTGTATACCTGGCTCCCCATGGGACTACGCGTACTGCGCAAAGTCGAAGCCATTGTGCGCGATGAAATGAATAAAGCCGGTGCGCAGGAAGTCCTGATGCCCGCCGTGCAACCCGCCGAACTGTGGCAGGAAACTGGTCGTTGGGAACAAATGGGCGATGAGATGCTGCGCCTGCAGGATCGCCACGAACGCGACTTCTGTTTTGGGCCCACGCATGAAGAAGTTATCACTGACCTGATTCGCAACGAAATCAAAAGCTATAAACAACTGCCCGCCAATTTCTATCAGATCCAGACCAAGTTCCGCGATGAGCGTCGCCCGCGTTTTGGTGTCATGCGTGCGCGTGAGTTTCTGATGAAAGATGCCTACTCCTTCCATCTGGATCAGGCCTCACTCGATGAGACCTACCAGCTCATGCATCAAACCTATACCAATATATTCAAACGCATCGGCCTGGAATTCCGGCCTGTGCTTGCGGATACGGGTGCGATTGGTGGAAGCGCCTCACACGAATTTCATGTGCTGGCGGATTCGGGTGAAGATGCGATCGCCTTTAGTGATCAAAGTGATTACGCCGCCAATGTCGAACTGGCCGAGGCCATTGCACCTGCTGAAAAAGCCGCTGCCCCCACGCAGGAAATGGAAGAAGTCGCCACACCCAATGCAAAGACCATTGACGATCTGGTCACACAGTTTAAACAACCGATAGAAAAAACCGTAAAAACACTCATCGTCCATGCCAGTGAAGAAAGTAAACAGCAACTCATCGCCTTGCTGGTACGTGGTGATCATGACTTGAATGAAATCAAAGCGGCCAAGCTGGCTGAAGTTGCCAGCCCATTGCAGTTTGCGACTGAAGAAGAAATCCGTAAAACCATTGGCGCCGGCCCCGGCTCACTCGGCCCGGTGAATCTACCCATCCCCTGTATTGTCGATCACAGTGTTGCGGTGATGAGTGACTTCAGTGCGGGTGCGAATAAAGATGGTAAACATTATTTTGGCATCAACTGGAACCGTGATGTTGATTTACCCACAGCGTCCGATCTGCGCAGCGTTAAAGATGGTGACCCCAGTCCTGATGGCAAAGGTCATCTCTCAATCAAACGCGGTATCGAAGTCGGCCATATATTCCAGCTAGGCAAAAAATACTCAGAAGCCATGAAAGCCACCGTGCTCGATGACAAAGGCAAAAACAGTGTCATGACCATGGGTTGTTATGGCCTTGGTGTCTGCCGCGTGGTG
>JAOULB010000416.1 GCA_029882235.1 Gammaproteobacteria bacterium
TATTGTCGCGTTGAATGTGACTAAGCTTCGAAGCGATAATATTGATCCACGTCAGTACATGCAACGCATGGAAGAGTGGGAAAAAAGGGTTGAAGCTGGTGGTGGAAAATGGAAAATTATCAATGATCTACAACGCCTGGAACCCTTGTTCGAAGACTAGAAACACAGAAATCCGGTCCTCGACCGGATTTTTTTTGCCTATCATATTTTCTTCCTGTTTTTGTAAAAAAATACTAGCCAGTTCTTGCTTCAGGACTGTATTTCGCCATAATAGAAATATGGCCTTGTGACAGAGATTAATCCAAAAACAGTTAAGAAGGCCTCGCCCAAGCCGATAAGTACTTTAATGCTGGAAAACAGCAAGAGTAAAAGGACAGCCATGAGTCATACCATCGCTGCAATCAGAGCCAGTAACCCGATGTGGGTTTATGAACGTAACTATAAGTTACTGTTGTCACTGTTTCCTGCGTTAAAGGACAGTAATGAACAATCTGATGTTATCTCATATCACAGTGAGAGTGGCGAAGTCGGACTCAAGGTTGCCGAACGGTGTCGATATACACTGACCTTGGTACTTAATGAGACCTACAGTGATTCGATGATCCCGGCGATTAAAATGCATATTCGTATCTATAATGATGCAAATGTAGCGGAAGTGATTTCCTACCAGGGAAAAACGCGCTTATTGCCAGAGTTTATGGATCTCAATCGAGGTGATCGTTTTTCTTCGACAGAGAAACGTCGTACCAACCAGTTACTTCACGACTGGTTAGTCGCAATTCAGAAAGAACAGTTATATCAGTCAAGAATGACTAACTGTTCAATCTGATTTCTATATATCCCGTTCTCCTTTTAAATATTCTGGTGTCAGTTTGGCATCGCTAGATGTAGAGGTATTACAATGGGCATGAAAGATTTTGCAAGTATAAAACTCATTGTTGCAGTTTTTGGTTTTTTCGTGATGCTTTCTTCTTCTGCAATGGCTGATCTCTATCAGGATGCAGTCAAAGCAACGGCTGAGCGTGATTATGAACGCGCGCTATCTTTATGGCAAAAACTTGCTCGAAACGGTGATCCCGTTGCACAGTATAATCTTGCTGTGTTTTATCGCGAAGGTTATGGTATTAAGGCCGATCGATCGACATCAAATCGTTTTCTAAAAACAGCGGTGAAAGGTGGTTTGATTGAAGCTGCGAATAAACTTAACTCAGATACAATACAACCCGCAGATAAAGCTGAAGTAGAAAGTGTCATCGCGCAATATAAGTCTGATACGCTCTCGCCTTCATTATTGTTGAGTGCAAAGGCGGAGATTCCAGCTGAGGAATTGAAAGATCCGCAGGGTTGGGTCATGGCGCAAAACCCAAAACATTACACCCTACAGTTAGTCAGCAGTCGTAGTGAAGACAGGGTTAAAAAAGTTTTTGATAGTAATAATATGACTGGCAAAGGCGGTTATTACAAACAGGAGCGTAATGGTGAGGTCTGGTATTTCCTTATCTATGGGGCCTATAAAAGCTCAGATGAAGCAACCAGCAGAATTAGTGAGTTACCAGAAGAAATTCAAAAGAGCTCACCCTGGGTGCGTCAGCTGAAAAATATTCAACGCAATATACGTAAGTCGAATAAAAGTTAGCTGAAAAATTTATTGCATGGCAGGAATACCTGTCTTAGGCAACTGATTTCTGTATTAAAGGTATAAGTGGTTCAGGTAAGTTGATTTTACCGGACAATGCAAATGCATGAGCTTGGTCGGACATTTTTTTCCAGGTTTTTTGAATGATATCGATCCACTTTTCCTCATCATACTCTGGATGTTTATTGGCAAAAGCGAGCATGTAATGTTCAATAAAGACCAGATCGACGACATCTTCCAAAAGTTGAGTATCTGGGTTTGATTTAATTCCAGTTTTACTGACTGCTGTTTTGACTCGCGAAATAAACTCTTCGCTGTAACCAGCCTGAGCGAGTAACTCTGCTGCAGTGTTCGCATGAAATTTATATAAGTCCTTACGCCATTTGAGATATCCAATACGATCCATTGGGTAA
>JAOULB010000070.1 GCA_029882235.1 Gammaproteobacteria bacterium
GACCGGAATCCAGTTATAAATGTAGATACCATCTCCCTCCACCAATCACAAGCTCCATTATAGAGTCTGAGTTTGATAAGGTTGTTGGTGTTTCAACACACCAAAACAAATATGTACAAGTTTACGCATCGCAGCACATAGTGCACTCATCTTCACTTTACCGTTCTTAAGTAAACGTTCATATTGTATTTTAATAGCCGGGTTGTATTGAATGGATACAACAGCCGCCATATAAAGTTTAGCCCTGACCTTCGCATTCCCTGCTTTAGATAATCGAGCACGTCCTCTAATACTCGAACCTGACTCATGCGCAATGGGAACGAGGCCAAGGTAAGCGGCACATTGTGGGGCAGATACAAATTCACGACTCCGAATAATGGCCATCATGTAACGTGATATGACCGGCCCTACACCTGGAATGCTTTCAAGTAACTGTCGATCTTTTTTTAAGCCTGGGTTTTGATCGATATGTTGATCAATTAAACTTTCAAGCCGCTGTTTTTCTTTTTTTAGCTGAGCCAATACCGTCTTGATTGAGGTCGTCACTTCATCCGATGCGCAGGCAATTTGTACCTTCTCTAAACGGTTTTCTTCTCGCCCAATATCCTGTTCCAGTGCTTCTAAACGAGCAATTAAGGCCTTGAGTATGCGAATTTCATCAGGCTCTGGCTGCCATAAACGGGGCCGTTGTGTCGCCCCATAGCGGGCAATGACCATGCTATCTTTTTTGTCAGTCTTCGAACGGGTCCCCAGACTTTTTGCATAATTGTTTATCTGTGCGGGATTGATGATCGAGACCTGTACGCCAGATTTGAATAAAGCATAAGCCAGATTTTCGTGATAGATGCCGGTCGCTTCCACCACGACATGACTGACACCAATCGGTTGTTGTATTTGTTTTTCAATCCAGACGTTCAATGCCTGATAACCCTTTTCAGTATTAGGAAATACTTTGCTTTTGGCTTTGCCTGTCACAGCATCTTTTAACCAAAGACAATCCAGTTTTGTTTTGCTTACATCAATACCGATAATATTCATTATCTCTCTCCACTTACCTTGTATATGCAGCCTCATTTCTTTACAGAAAGGACTTGGATACCATCCAGTTTACTGAGAAAATTGAAGTGTGAGACTTTTTCTACGAGACAGGCTTTTTGCCTCAAGTTGGAGTCAAGTTCTTCACACTTCCTGATACTCCGATAGCTAATCAGAGTATCGAGAGAGATACAAGGTTGGGGGTGAGGAATGAACCCCAACAAGTTAAACATAAATTATGATGGAGCACACAATGCATAGTAATGAATGGTTCTTCTTTGGCCATGGCTTTTTTGGCTTACTCTGGTGGGTCGTCATTATCGCCGTTGTTGTTTGGGTAGTAAAAACTATTGGCTCGGGTGGCGATAAATAGTCAACGGGTAAGCACATTAATTATTATCGAGAAATTCTGAGTGTTGCTGCAATCGCGATTACCCTTATCGCATTTTTGCCTTATATCCGCGCCATCCTGAAAAATGAAATCCAGCCGCATGTATTTTCATGGGTGATCTGGGGCACGACAACCTTTGTTGTTTTTCTGGCGCAGCTTGCTGATAGAGGAGGTGTGGGTGCATGGCCGATTGGGGTGTCTGGCTGTATTACTATTTTTATTGCAGTGCTGGCTTATTTGAAACGTGCTGATATCACCATTACAAAAACCGACTGGCTGTTTTTTGTTGTCGCCATGTCTTCCCTGCCCCTGTGGTTTGTGACAGCTGACCCAATGTGGGCGGTGGTGATTCTCACCCTCGTCGATGTGCTTGGGTTTGGCCCGACCGTGCGCAAAGCCTACGCCTCACCGCATTCAGAGTCACTGCTGTTTTTTTCCCTATTTGCCAGCAGAAATATATTAGTTATTTTTGCACTTGAACACATTTCAATCACCACCGTACTGTTTCCCGCTGTTATCGCAAGCGCATGTATGTTATTAATAGGTATGATAATATTTCGCCGTCGCAGAATAACAATAAACAATCAGGAAACGACAGGAAAATAACCATGGACACTTCTCAGACAAGAACATCTGCCATAAAAATACTATTATCGGTATCAATGATTATAGGCCTGTCTGCCTGCTCATCTAACAAAAGTAAATTTGATGTCTCATCCGACACCATGGATAGAACCATCATGGATCGCTATTCTTTTATTGTTCCCTATGAAACTGGCTGGAATGAAAAAGGGCGCAATCGAATGAATGTCGCCTTGCAACGCAATGGGCGAGAACGTGATGAGGTCTATAATATTCAGGCGATTCAGTTTCGTCTGCCTGAATTTAAAAGTACTGATGAATTTATTAAACTGATGACACATGTGCAGTCTAAAAAAATGACGCCGCCACGATATGACATCAAGAAACACAAAATCACTGCCTATCCTAAAATAGGCAAACACTGTATTCGCTCACACCGTGTTATTGAAGATAATGGCCCCAAGGACAAAACAAAAAATTATCCGGTAATGATTATATCCTCTGTCATTCTTACCTGTCCGCACCCGAACGAAAAAGAGATTGGTATTAACCTGAGTTACTCACACCATTACCGCGCTTCTTATAAGCGAGGCAATCTAGTACAGAAACCTTTAGCCAGTATTGATGAGCGCTTTACTACAAAGGCCGATAAATTTATTGATTCACTAAAATTTAAATAGTTTTGCTCAGTAGAGGACATCACTATGCGTAAATTCATAATTACATTTCTTGCCTGTCTGATTTCTTTTTCTGTTTTCGCTCGTGACGATGTTGGCGATTACTCAATCAAAGATGCACTGGCTGCAAATACAGCCACGGAACGTCTTGGCAAAGACGTTAAATTTTATTTTGGCGAGCAAAAACACGGGAACGTTGCACATACCTTCGGAACCTATAAAACAAATAAAAAGACCAATGCCTTTAATAAATCAGATCGAGAAGCCTGTCAGTGGGTGTTTTTATCTGCCATGCTGGCATTACGTGATCGCGCAATAAAAGAAGGTGGCAACGCCGTGGTGAATATTCGCTCATTTTATAAAAGCAAACTGACATCCAGTACCAAAACATTCCGTTGTGGTGTCGGTGCTGTCGTTGCGGGTGTTGCCCTGAAGGGCACTGTGGTAAAACTTAAATAATAAGTAACTCAGAGTAAAGTTCTAAATGACTTCACCCTGCATCGATGCTTTTACACAGCGTAGAATATTGTAATCATATTCCTCGCCGAGTGCTTCATACACGGGCTTGAGTCTGCCCTCTTCTGCATATTGATCGATGGCATTGCGCAGGGTAATCAGGGTGGATTCTTCGAGACCCGTCACATCCTGTAACTCGGCATCACCCTTCTGGATGGCGCTGGCCAGATGACTATATATTGTTGAGGGAGTCAGGCCACGTTGTTGAGAGATGCTTTCTGCGTTCATGCCAAGACGGAAAAGTTGCAGAGTTTCATCGGCGGTATCAACTGGGGGTGCGCTGGTTTCACTAAGATGGTTGTTAATCACTTCAAGAAAATCGTCGCCGTAAGCCTCAAGCTTGCGTTCACCAACACCGGTTATCGTCGCCAGTTGTGGTCCGGTTTGTGGCTGCCGCTCGACCATTTCCATCAGCGTTGCATCGTGGAAGATCACATAGGCGGGTACACCCTGTTGCCTGGCCAGGTCAGCGCGCAGCTCGCGTAATGCCTCCCAGAGTTTTTCATCTGCCACCTTGCCATACACATTCGATGTCTTACGTGTTTTTGATTTTGTCTTGCTGGATTTAACAAATTTGCGTAAATGCAGCGCCTGTTCCCCGCGTAACACTGGACGACTCGTTTCGGTTAATTGCAATCCACCGTAAGCCTCAATATCAACCTTGAGTAAGCCGCGAGAGATCAATTGGCGAAACAGATTGCGCCAGTCATTTTGATCCAGCTCTTTACCAATGCCAAAGGTACTCAGTTGATCATGACCAAAACCCTGGATACGACTGTTATCTTTACCGAGCAAGACATCAACCACATAATTCACACCAAAGCGTTGCCCGGTACGATGCACACAGGACAGTGCCTTCTGCGCGGCGACTGTGGCATCCCATGTTTCCGGTGGCTCGATGCAGGTATCGCAATTGCCACAGGGTTCATCGAGATGATCATCAAAATAACGTAATAGCGCCTGACGTCGGCAGCTGGTCAGTTCGCAAAAGCCCAGCATGGCATCAAGCTTGTGACGTTCGACGCGCTTATGGGCTTCGTCGGTATCCGAGTTTTCCTGCATTTGCTTTAACATGATCACATCTTGCAGGCCATAGATCATCCAGGCATCGGCGGGCAGACCATCACGACCGGCACGACCCGTTTCCTGATAATAGGCTTCCAGACTTTTCGGCAAATTCATATGTGCGACAAAGCGAACATCGGGTTTATCGATGCCCATACCAAAGGCAATGGTCGCAACAATAATCACGCCGTCTTCACGTAAAAAACGCGCCTGATTCTGTTGCCGATCCTGTGCAGACATGCCGGCATGATAGGGTATGGCATCCAGACCTTTACTACTCAGCCATGCGGCTGTTTCATCCACGCGTTTGCGTGACAGACAATAAACAATGCCTGCCTCACCATCATGTTCATTACGAATAAAGCGTAACAGGCGATCACGCGCATTACCCTGATTTTCACTGATTCGATAGCGTATGTTGGGGCGATCAAAGCCACTGACAAAAATCTTTGCATCTTCAAGCGCCAGTCGTTGAATGATCTCACGCCGGGTTGGCGTATCTGCCGTTGCCGTCAAGGCGATGCGAGGGACCTCTGGAAAACGTTCGTGTAATACTGAAAGCTGAATATACTCGGGTCGAAAATCATGGCCCCACTGTGAAACACAATGCGCTTCATCAATCGCAAACAGCGCGATCTTTGTACACTCGAGTAGCGAGAGCATGCGCGGCATCATCAATCGCTCGGGTGCTACATACAACAAGTCCAATTCACCTTGCCGTAATTGTAATTCTACAGATTGTGCTTCCTGCTGACTTAATGAAGAATTTAAATATGCTGCGCGGACACCGAGTTGTTGTAGCGCATTAACCTGATCTTGCATCAAGGCGATCAGAGGTGACACGACCAGACCGGTGCCTTCGCGGATTAATGCGGGAATTTGGTAACAGAGTGACTTACCGCCACCTGTTGGCATCAACACCAGGGCTTCGCCACCATTTTGTAACTGCGCAATGATCTCGTCTTGTTGCAAACGAAATTGGCTAAAGCCAAATACGCGCTGTAGTATTTGTTGCGCCTGTTCACTCACGGTGATTCTATCCAGTCAATCTGCCATGCGTGATCATTTTTCTGTAAACAGATGATCGTTCCTGGAACAAAGCCCATGCCCTGTGGCTCACTCGTTAACAGTTCTAATAACGAGGGCACAAAGGGCAAATGACTACATATCAAGGTATCCTGTTGCCAGTCGTCTATTTCTGCTTGCAATTTACGCGGATCATCATTGGGTTTCAGGCCACTGCGTTGTTGTGGTGTCAGCTCAGGTGACAATACTGCTGCCATAATTTCTGCCGTCTGTCTGGCACGGGTTTTTTCGCTGTGCAAAATCTGTTCAAAGCGAATGTTCTTTTTCTCCAGGCGTTTTGCCAGAGTTTCAATGCCGGCGCGCCCATTTGCGCTGAGTTCCGGATCCGCATCTGTACCTGCGGCTTCGCCATGTCGCATTAAATAGAGTTTCATCTGCAATTTAACCGGTTAAGTGATAATCTCTAACTATATCAATAATCATTGGCAAGATCAGAACATGTTGACCGAAACTTCCGTGCATTGCCCTTACTGTGGCGAGAGTTTTGTGACGCTGGTAGACACTAGCGCTGGTAATCAGCAATATATTGAGGATTGCCAGGTCTGTTGTAGCCCCATATTATTCGATATTGATCTATCCGCCGATGGCGAGCTACAGACTGTCAACACTAAACAAGATAATGAATAAAGACGACACAAGCTATCAACCCGTCTCCTGCGATATTCATAGTGAATATGAATTGGCTATTATGCATAAAAAACATCTCACCCTCTGCTGGGATGATCATGGCCAGATCATTAGCGCAAATGTTTTGCCTTTAGATCTGATCACTCGCGAGAAACAGGAATTCCTTCTTGTTAAAGATGAGAATGATAAACGCCTTGAGATTAGACTGGATCACATTCGGAAATAACAATGAGTATGCGTATTGGTATCGATCTTGGCGGAACAAAAATCGAAGGCATTGCCCTCGATACCCAGGGCGCAGAACTCTTTCGCCAACGTGTTGCCACACCACAACATGATTACAAAGCTACGGTTAAAGCTATATGCGATCTCGTCGAAGCTGTTGAAACTGAAACAAAGCAGACTGGTACAGTGGGCATGGGTATTCCCGGTGCTATCTCACCGGCCACCGGACTGGTTAAAAATGCAAACTCAACCTGGTTGATCGGCCAGCCACTTAAACAGGATTTAGAATCACAACTCGATCGTGAAGTCCGCATTGCTAATGATGCAAACTGTTTTGCTGTGTCTGAAGCAACGGATGGCGCAGCTAAACATGCCAATGTTGTCTTTGGTGTCATCATTGGTACCGGTACTGGCGGTGGCATTTGCATTAACAAGCAAACGCTCATTGGCGCGAATGCGATTGGGGGAGAATGGGGACACAATCCTCTACCCTGGCCACAAACTGATGAGTTACCCGGCCATCAATGCTATTGCGGTCAATATGGCTGTATTGAGACCTGGCTCTCTGGTCCCGGCTTTGCACGCGATCATTTACAACACAGTGACGAAAAACTCACCGCACCCGAGATTGTTCAGGCCGCTTTAAGTGGTAATGAAAAAGCTGAACAGAGTTTGCAGCGTTATGAACATCGAATGGCTCGCGCACTCGCCTCGATCATTAATGTCATTGATCCCGATGTGATTGTACTGGGTGGTGGCATGTCGAATATTGATCGTCTTTATAAAACAGTGCCTGAACTCTGGAAAGAGTTTGTCTTTTCAGATCGCGTTGCTACCCGACTTGTTTCACCAATACATGGAGACTCATCCGGTGTGCGTGGTGCGGCGTGGTTATGGCCTAATTAGCAGTCTCAGCATATTCCTTTAACCATGCCAATGCCTCTTGCATATTAAAAAATATATCTACGGCAATAGGCCAGGGTGTTTTTTCAAAATAATTTCTAATCGTCAGCTGTTGCGACTGTCCAATTGAACCATCGAGAACAAGATAGCCAAGAGCACTGACATTTTTTAGAATGACATCAGTAGGTAATTCGCGTGTTTCGGTCGAGAAGGCAAACATTTTTTTAAACTCGACCAGTAGAGGCATTTTCTTTTCACCAGCCAGACGTGCACGCTCTGCCGCTGCACCCATGGCTGTCTCCCATGTAATCACGGCCGATTCATGTTGCTCACGAATAATTCCATTCTCATCAATCCAGAGCTTTGCATCCACAGACTTATATCTCCTGTACTTTTCAAAAATAAGTCTAGTTGTTTTTTAAAAGCTCGCTGTAACAATTTGTTGCTAAATACATAAAAATAATACAAGTTTATTGCGATTACACCTAACGATGCAAAATTGTTTCTCTATGCCCGAACGGTTTCCAACTCGGTGCGATCACATTCGGCATTGAGGAGCGATCCAGTAAACGTGCTGGCGCAAGGGCAAACTCACCGAAGCGTCGATTGATCATGTCCTTCACCTGATTGGCAATGCTGCGATCAGGCAATCCATGTTCGTTAAATAACTCCAGCTGACCATCGGTCGGACGTGGGTCCAGTGCGCCAACATGCACCTGATGAATACCCTGACCACGCCAGCAATAGTCCAGCGCCTCTTTGCATAAGTCATTAATGATCAGGCCATCATTAATCGGCACGGGCGTTTGTAATTTTGTGCCCAGCCATTCATCGGCCAGCAGACCAATACTGAATGTCTTTGCCACCATGTCGTGTTTACGCAGACGTGCGCCGACTTTTTCACTCATGTGTAATAAATAAGTCAGCAGCGTATTTCGATCCCAGGTATTAGGTGGTATCACCTTGCCATGACCAATACTCTTCGGTGGTGCGACATAATTATTCACCTTATCGGGATCCTGGCCCTGACACATATACCAGATGCGGCGGCCCGGATTGCCAAAACGTTTTGCCAGCACACCAATTGGCAGGCGCGCCATATCGCCACAGGTGTAA
>JAOULB010000071.1 GCA_029882235.1 Gammaproteobacteria bacterium
TCCTGGGCCATTCCCGATAAGCTTAATATCTGGCGCGCTTCACGGCGGGGTAGTCGCGCACGCAAAATCTCGAATAAAGGCTTAATCGAACTGGCGCAGGGCAACTGGGCACAGGCCGAACGTGCACTGGTAAAAAGTGTTAAATACAGCGATCAACCCCTGTTGAATTATCTGTCGGCGGCGCGTGCTGCACAAAAACAGGATGCACCTGAACGGCGCGATCACTATCTCGCCATGGCACACGAGAATCGCAAAGATGCCAGCTTTGCCGTGCAGGTGACACAGGCCGAGCTACAATTGGCGCATGGGCAGCTGGAACAGGCACTGGCGACACTGATTCACTTACGTACAATCTCACCCAAACACCCGCATGTGTTATTTCTGTTAATGGGCCTGTACGAAAAATTAAAAAGCTGGGGTGATTTAAAAGAATTGCTACCTTCCCTGCATAAACAAAAAATTATTCCAGAGCCTGAGCTCAAGCAAATCGAAAAGAAAGTTCATCGTGAATTGTTAGGCATTGCCGCACGTCAGAGCAAGGCCGATAAACTACGTAGCTCCTGGCAGCATGTACCACGCGAACTGCGACATGATGAAGAACTGATTGATGATTATGCGCGTCATCTTATTTTGCTAGAACAATATGATGATGCAGAACATCTCTTACGTGAAGCCATTCGACGACACTGGAATGTTGATTTTGTATATCTGTATGGCCTGTTTAAATCCAGTTCACCCGCAAAACAAATGAGTACGGCGGAGTCCTGGGTCAATGGCCATGAACAAAACCCGGTGTTGCTGTTAACATTGGGACGGTTATCTTTGTTTAATGAATTATGGGGTAAGGCACAGTCTTATTTTGAGGCGAGTATCGGTGCCGGTGAACGTTCAGAAACTTATACTGAACTTGGTCGCCTGCTTGAACAGCTGGAAGAAACGGAACAGGCACGCGAGTGTTTTCGAAAAGGCCTGTTACTTGCGGCAAAAGAAAAAGAGTTTGATACCTTACACACCGAGCATGATCCGCGCTCAGTTATGCGTCAGTCATTGGCAAATTCAAACGCATCGGAAAAATAATTATCCAGATTTAGTCCCTGTTGTTTAAAAGCATCGGTGCCCGCATGGATCATTGCAGGTGGGCCTGATCCATAAATTTCAAAATTGCTTAAGTCATTTATATCTGCACAAATCGCTTCGTGTACAAAACCTGTCCGCCCCTGCCAGTTGTCTTCAGGTTTTGCGTCAGAGAGTACGGGCGTGTACTGAATATGTTCGTGATTGTCAGCCAGCTTTTTTGCCACCGCATGCATATAAAGATCTTCCTGGGTGCGTGCACCCCAGTAGATATGCATGGGGCGAGTTATGCTTGCAGCAAGGGCATGTTCGATCATGCCCTTGATGGGGCCAAAGCCTGTACCCCCCGCCATAAAAATAATCGGCCGATCTGAATCTTCACGCAAAAAGAAACTGCCGAGCGGTCCTTCGATACGCATGATGCTTTTGAGTTTCAGCTTGTCAAAGACTTCTGAGGTAAAGCGGCCACCGTCAATGTGGCGGATATGTAATTCTATGATGTCATCACGATGGGGGGGACTCGCTATCGAGAAACTACGTCGTCGGCCATCGGGCAGCAGAAAATCAATATACTGACCCGCGAGGAACTGGAGTCGCTCTGTGCTGGGTAATTTTAACTCGACCTGCATCACATCATGATTGAGGCGCTCCAGTTTTGAGACTTTGCAGGGCAGGGTTCTGACCGGTATATCTTTTACCGCACCGATCTCATGTGCCTCGATGGTAATATCCGATTTCACCTTGGCCTGACAGAACAGCGCCATGCCGTTTGCTTTGTCATCCTCTTCCAGAGCAAAGGGCGGGTTATCATAGTAAACTTCACCACTCAGCACTTTCCCTTTACAGGAACCACAGGCACCATTACGACAACCGTAGGAGAGATTAAAGCCCTGACGCAGAGCGGCTTCGAGTACGGCTTCGTTTTCATCAACGGTGAAGCAGTGGCCACTGGGCTGGATGGTGACGGTATAACTCATTAATATGCTCAGGTAATGTCAGAAAGCGCGGCATTATCTCTTAATAATTATGGAAAATACACCCTTCAACTTTGTGACCATCCTGGGATTTGGCGATCTTGGCCGACGTGTCGCGGCCTTATGGCGTGCACAGGGGCTTGCGGTTAGCGGGCTGGCGCGTAGCGATAACAAGCAGCAGGAAATGAAAAACCAGGGGCTTGTTCCTGTTCAGGCCGATCTGGATACCCCATTGCCAGATCTGGAAATGAACCTCGCTGCAGGTCTGGTTTACTGGTTCATCCCGCCGTCGCCAACGGGGATGGTCGATATGCGTGTCCAACATTTACTCGAATTTCTGGATCGCCATCAGCCACCGCAGCGCATCGTGGCCATTAGCACCAGTGGGGTCTATGGTGACCAGCAGGGCAGGCTCGTCGATGAAACTACGCCGCCAAATCCACAGGCCGACCGTGCTCACCGACGATTGAATATGGAGACAAAGCTCAACGACTGGGGTGAGCAACATCAGGTTCCCGTAATTATTCTACGAGTAGGGGGAATCTATGGTCCGGGTAAATTGCCCTTGCAGCGGATTAAAGATGGTGTACCCATCCTAAAAGAAGAGCTGGCACCGAAAACCAATCGTATCCATATTGATGATCTGGCTCAGGTCTGTGTTGCTGCAGCGACAAAGCCTCAGGCCAGTCGTATTTATAATGTCAGCGATGGTCAGGAGGCGAATATGACGGAGTATTTCCTCACCCTGGCAGACTTTTACAACTTACCACGGCCTCCGCAGGTAGACTGGCCAGAGGCCGAAACCTCCATCAGCGCGGGGATGCTGTCTTATTTGCGAGAATCACGTCGGCTAGATACAAGGCGAATGCAAAATGAGCTAGCGGTGAAACTGAAATATCCGACTCTTGTAGAGGGTCTGGCGGCAATCGAATCAGAATAGGTTTAAGTCCCGGTGCCAGCAGGTCGATGTAGTAAGAGAGGACCAGTAAGAGCGCCCGCCAATGACACCGATACAACACTACCAGCAACTACTGCATCACGGCTATCAGGCCGATCCGATACAGGAACAGGCAATGCTGGTATTTGATGACCTTTATCTGAATCTAATTTCTGAGGACTGGCCTCCCGGCCTGTTTACCCGAATGCTGAGTAAGGTCAAACCTGTCACCGGTATCTACCTGCATGGCGGTACGGGTCGAGGTAAGACCTGGCTAATGGATTCATTTTATGCCTGTGCCGATTTTCCCGAAAAGCATCGACTGCATTTTCATCGCTTTATGCGTGATGTGCATTATCAGCTTAGTCAGCTTGAACATATTAACGATCCATTAAAAGTGGTTGCGAAAAAATGGGCCGAACGCTATCGCATGATTTGTCTGGATGAGTTTCATGTGAGTGATATTGCCGATGCCATGATCCTGGGTGGCCTGCTTGATGCCCTGTTCAAAGAAGGTGTGACCCTGGTGACAACCTCAAACATTGCCATCGAAGATTTATACAAAAATGGCCTGCAACGAGAACGTTTCTTGCCCGCAATAGATTTACTCAAGCGATATACACAGGAACTCAGTCTGGACGGAGACAAAGACTACCGTATTGGTCTGATTGAACAGGATGATATTTTTCATGTTTTACAAAACGGTGAAGGCAACGCCGTGTTGAAAAAACAGTTTAACCGGCTGGCCAATGTGCCCCCAAAAAGTAATCGTGAAATTGAAATCAACCAGCGTGAATTTCACTATCAGGCCTGGGCGAATGAATTGATCTGGTTCAGCTTTGATGAACTTTGCAGCAAACCCCGTTCGGCAAATGATTATCTCGATATCGCCAAAAGCTTCCATACGATATTCATCAGTGACATTCCTGAGCTGGATGAAGCAAAAGATGATGCGGCCAAGCGCTTTATCCACCTGATCGATGCCCTGTATGACAATCATGTCAAACTCATTGCAACAACAGCTGCGCCCGTCGATCAGCTGTATCATGGCCGGCTGGTAAAATTTGAATTCGATCGCACCATCAGTCGTCTAACCGAGATGGCCAGTCAGGATTATCTGCATAAACAACACCTTAGCTCAGAATAAATTTCTCTCCCCCGGGCTTGAAAGCCATTTTCTCCGTCCCTATCTAAGTCGTATGGATGCTCATCTGAGGTCCTGTTTGTAAGAATCATGTTGCTTAAATAGAGGAGAATATGATCATGCGTAATTTAGATTTAACCCCGTTATACCGTTCTGCTGTTGGTTTTGACCGTCTGGCTTCCATGTTTGATGAAGCAACGCGCACTGACACTGGTTATCCCCCTTACAATATCGAGCTGGTCGAAGAAGATCAGTACCGCATTACCATGGCGGTGGCCGGTTTTGCTGAAGACGAGCTGGAGATTGAAGTGGAAGGCGATAGTCTTAGAGTCACTGGCAGTAAGCAAAAAGTTGAAGAGCCGAAGCAGTATCTGCATCAGGGTATTGCCGCCCGCAACTTTGAGCGTCGTTTCAATCTGGCCGATCACGTTGAAGTACGTGGTGCAAAAATTGAAAATGGTTTGCTGCACATTGAACTGGAACGTGTTATTCCAGAAGCCATGAAACCACGTAAGATTGAGATTGAAAGTAAAAAACGTCTCTTTAGTGGTAAAGCTGCTTAATAAATATCTCGTTCCCACGCTCTCGCGTAAGAATGCATACAGTTTATTACAGCTAAAACAAAAACCGCCGCAATCAGCGGCGGTTTTTTATTGTATGTAATATTTGTTAGCGTGTTTTTACAACGCGATGATATTTTTCCTGTATGGGTCGAACACTCTTTGGGAAAATATCGACGAAAGACTTAATCTGTGCATCCGATACGGGTACGGTATTTTTTAACACCATCCAGTTCACACCTTCCGAGCAGGGCGGCGTTGTCAAAGAACCCGAGTAGTTATAATAACCACGGTTCTTGGGAAACATGTTTAATACTTTAATTTTTCTGGAAAGCTTTCTCTTATTACCAACCTTGTCAGGCATTTTGCGCCACAGTTCACTAACGGTGTTGTTTTCCTGACAGTCTTTGAACAGAACTGCAACTACACCAAGTTCGCCATCACGTGCCTTATGCACAAAATGTGCAACCAGATCGGCAGGTTTTCCGTCGACAGTATGTTCAGAAGGTGAATGGAAATGGAACTGTAACAGATCATAACGTTTGCCACTCACGGTGATATAGTTGCCTTTGTGCATATTCACCTGAATGGTATGACCATTGTTTACAATCTCTTTCGGGCCTTTTTTATAATTAAAAATGATACTACCCAGAGGGGTTTTTTTAGTTTTGGTAATATCAATTGGTGACTGGCGTGTACCACCTTTACACAAATGAAAGTCCGGACTCAGATCTGCCCAATCGGCCGGGTTTTCATAATCCCAGTGTGGCATTGTATGTTTGGTAGATGTCTTATGAGACTTTTTAACTTCTGAATGTGTAGAAACCGGCGCATCATCATCACTATCCCCTTTACGTGATTTAACGCCTGCAGAAACGCTTGCAGAGCTTGTGATGAGGAAGGCAGTCGCCGTGAGTATGAAAATAAGTTTCCTGGCCATATCCATTACCTTTGTTAAATTCTATATGTAGCTTAAACCAGCGTCCGTTTTAGTAATTTCCTTAGTGTTTGCTGGAGAAACAAAACCACAATAATTTTTTGTTTATAAATAATAGGGTGTAGAACGAAAATTATTTTTTTGATTTATTAATGGCGAGTACTACGCTTTAGGTAACTAGCCTTTGCAGTTTGTTGTGCTTAATAGACTGAGGAATACTATGAGTTATTTTGAGTTTGATGATTCACTGAAAGTAGGTAATAAACTGATTGATCAGGAGCATGCCGTTCTGATCGAATACATTAACTTATTACAAAAATCAGTAGAAAACGAAATTAGTGAAACTTTATTAAAACAGGTACTGGATGGCTTGATCGACTACACCAAAACGCATTTCTTTGTCGAAGAAGAACTAATGAAAGCGCTGGATTATCCGGAAGCCTCCGTCCACCTGAGTGCGCATGAAGCCTTTTGTAAAAAGATTGATGAATTGAAAGCAGGTTTCGATCAGGGCAATACCAATATCTCGGGTGATGCACTGGCGTTTCTCAAAGACTGGTTAACAGGTCATATTCTTAAGGTGGATAAACGGTTATCTGATTTCCTCAGCGATAAAACACTAGGTACATAGAACACTCAGACGATTAAAGGATACTCTGGCTCATTTCTTATCATTAGAAATGATTGTGTTTTATTATTATTAAAGTGCAAACTTTACCGGATAATATCGTAAATCATATGTTAGTTACTAAAAGCGATACACAGTCCAACCGTGCCGTTGTACCAGAATCAGCCATCCTGGCTGAGCAAACTTCTCAGATGTATGCGGCCGTCACTGCTGCGGTTTTTGCAACATTTATTAATGCCTCTATCCTGATTTTTGTCCTGTGGCCGGTTATCGACCATACTATTTTGTTGATATGGTTGGCAGTGATTGTGGTTATCAATCTGCTCCGTGGTGTGCTGGCCTATCAATACAGAACAACCGCACCTCCTGATGAACAAGTGTTTCATTGGTACCGGTGGATGCTTGTGAGTAGTTTGCTGGCTGCACTGGCCTGGGGTGCGGCCTCAATCTGGCTTTTCCCAGCTGACGATCTGGCGCGTCAGGTATTTCTTGCCTTTGTTGTTGGTGGCATGGCCGCAGGCTCTATTGCTAGCCTGTCATATATAAAGTTAACGATTTACTCATTTTTAGGTTTTTCATTAGTACCACTGCAGTTTATGTTTTTAATGAGTGGTTCAGAACTGGGGGCTGCAATGGGCTCCATGTTGACACTTTACCTTGTGGTGCTGTTACTTGCCGCGAACCGCACACATCAAAATTTGATTAATAATATTAGACTGCGCTTCGAAGGAGTTGAACAAAGACGATCACTACTGCAAAGCGAGCAAGCTCTTCAGGCCAGGACGTCTCAGCTGCAATCAGTTATCTCAAATGCTCCTCTGGTTTTATTTTCATATGATAAAAATGGAGTGTTTACCTTATCTGAGGGCAGTGCGCTTAAGCAGTTGGGACTTAAGCCGGCTCAAGTTGTTGGCCAGTCTGTGTTTGAGCTCTATGCGGACTACCCCGATGTGATTGATGCCGCACGGCGCGTTTTATCGGGTGAGACTTTTGCGGTGGAAGCAGAGGTCGGTGGACGATTCTATGAAAGTTTTTATACCCCCGAGTATAACGAACAAGGTGACATCATTGGCGGCTCAGGCGTGTCAGTGGATATCACTGAACACGAAAATGCAAATAAAAAGCTTCAGGAAAGTGAATCAAAGTATCGTTCACTGTTTGACTTATCCGATGATGCCAATATGACAATGGATCAGAAAGGATTTATTGATTGCAATAAGGCTACCCTGGAAATGTTTGGTTACGCCAGCAAGGAGGATTTTCTAGGCAAACATCCTAGCGAAATATCGCCACAACATCAGGCAGATGGGGTTGAGTCACGCAAAGCTGCTGATGAGCGTATTGCTGAAGCTTACCAACAAGGTAAAAATTTCTTTGAATGGATCCATCGTCGATCAAATGGCGAGGACTTTCCGGCTGAAGTTCTACTGACGCCAATGATACTGGAAGGCAGGGAAGTGCTACAGGCTGTGGTGCGTGATATTACAAGACGGAAGAAAACAGAGCAGGCCCTGGTGTCCGCTAAGCAGGAAGCGGAATATGCCAATAACGCCAAGAGTGAATTCCTTGCCCGCATGAGTCATGAATTGCGTACGCCTATGAACGCTATCCTGGGTTTTGGTCAGCTATTGGCAATCGATAATGAAAATCTGAACGAAGCTCAAAAAGAGAGCATTGAGCATATTTTAAATGGTGGAAGGCACTTACTGGAGCTGATAAATGAAGTGTTGGATATCACCAGGATTGATGCGAATGAGGAAGTGTTAAATATTCAGACTGTCTCGCTGGATGAGGCAATTAATTCAACAATACAATTGATTCGACCACTTGCAGTAAAACGCAATATAAGCATTGATGTGTCATCAGCTGGTTGCCTTGCTGTATGTGTCGATCAGCAACGTCTGAAACAGATATTGGTTAATTTAATATCAAATGCGATCAAATATAACCATGAGGGTGGAGAGATC
>JAOULB010000417.1 GCA_029882235.1 Gammaproteobacteria bacterium
CATCAGTGATGGTCAATATTTGGGTATTACCGAGCCGGGTATTATCGCAGCGGAATCGCCAAACCCCATCGTTAATGATCTGGTTATCCTGCCAGATATCGAAAAACGTCTTGAGGCTTTTGTACGTACCGGGCATGGTATTGTTGTCTTTCCCGGTGGCGCCGGTACGGCAGAGGAGATTCTCTATCTATTGGGCATATTGCTGCATCCTGATAACGCCAGTATTCCCTTTCCATTGATCCTGACAGGACCGGCTGGGACGGAGGATTATTTCAAGGGCATTGATGACTTCATCAAACGCACGCTGGGTGAGAAAGTAAGCAATTACTACAAGATCATTGTGAATGATCCTGTCGAAGTTGCGAGACAAATGCACGCGGGTATTCAGTCCGTGCGTGAGTTTCGTAAAGAAACAGGTGACGCTTATTACTTCAACTGGATGCTAAAAATCGATCATGCCTTCCAGCAGCCTTTTGATCCAACCCATGAAAATATGCTCAATCTTGAATTACATCCCGATCAGGAAACCCACCTGTTGGCTGCAAATCTGCGTCGAATGTTTTCCGGGGTGGTGGCGGGGAATGTGAAAGCCGATGGCATTCGCTCAATCGAAGAGCATGGCCATTTTGAAATTCGTGGTGATGCCCAGATCATGGAGCCCATGGATACCCTGCTGGCTTCTTTTGTATCGCAACAGCGAATGAAATTACCCGGTAAGGAATATATCCCCTGTTATCGCATTATTAAATAGTATTCATAATGAGAGAATTAGCGATAAGTCGCTGATATATGGTTAAAACCCAGCGTCCTGTAATTTTTTTCCAGATATGTTAAGCTGAACCATCGCGTATCGATAACACGCGGTCTTTAAGCAATCTCAGTAATTGCTTGTCAGACGGCGAATTTTCATCAGAATAATTCGCCACTCGCGCCAATTCGGCGTTTCGTCCCTGGCAACAGGGTACACACAAATCGAGTAACGATAAGGTTATTCGTCAAAAATTAAATTTGAAAATATAAATAGCAATAAATGCAGAGGTCACCTATGCAGCAAGCTAAAAGCCAATCATTTGGCAAGGACCCGATTAAGGTCCGAGATACTGATCATTATCAGCAGGAATATGTAAAAAGCTTTGTCGAAAAGTGGGATGAATTGATCGACTGGGAACAGCGGTGGAAGAGTGAAGGCGATTTCTTCATTGAACAACTGCGATCATATGGTGTTAAACGTGTATTGGATGTCGCAACGGGTACGGGATTCCATTCAGTCCGATTACTCGAGGCCGGTTTTGATGTCACCAGTGCCGATGGCAGTCCGGAAATGCTGGCGCGCGCCTTTCAAAACGGTTGCAAACGCGGCCATATATTAAGAACAGTTCAGGCTGACTGGCGCTGGTTGAATAAAACAGTTCACGAACAGTTTGATGCCGTGATTTGTCTGGGTAATTCTTTCACTCATTTATTTGAAGAACATGATCGACGCAAGGCACTGGCTGAGTTTTATGCCACGCTCAATCACGATGGCATTCTGATTCTGGATCAACGTAACTATGGTGCCATCCTGGATGATGGTTTCTCAACCAAGCATAAATATTATTATTGCGGTGAAGATGTTGTTGCCGAACCAGAACATGTCGATGAAGGCCTGGCCCGTTTTAAATATTCTTTCCCCGATGGTTCTGATTATCATCTGAATATGTTCCCGTTACGAAAAGAATATAGCCGCCGTTTGATGCATGAAGTGGGCTTTCAACACATCGAGACCTATGGCGATTTTCAGGAAACCTTTAAAGCGAATGATCCGGATTTTCTGGTACATGTCGCGGAGAAAACCTATAAACAGAATGATGAGGACAATGATTAATGAGTGCTGCTTATTCAGAGGCCGTTGCCACTGCACGAGATTATTACAATAGTGAAGACGCAGATAATTTTTACAATATTATCTGGGGTGGTGAAGACATCCACATCGGTTTGTATGAATCGACAAATGAGTCCATCGTCGAAGCAAGTCACCGCACTGTTCGGCATATGGCGGCGAT
>JAOULB010000418.1 GCA_029882235.1 Gammaproteobacteria bacterium
TTTTTGGGTGGCTGGCGCAGGCATTTTTCAACCGCGTCATGCAAGAGATCATGCGCCTGTTGTTCGTCTGTGGTGAGGGCGCAGCCATAGCGGAACAGTTGTTGCAATTGTTCAGAACTAAACATGGCGTTTACGCAGACCTCAATCCCGTGATCCAACCATACTGGATCATCTGAGTGAGTTTAGCAAAGGTTTTTGCCGCTTTTCGTTCGAGCTTATCGGCGATAGCTTCCAGCGTCATGCCCTGTTGTGCATAGCGCAAAAATTGATACACTTCAGGTTCAAGCTGCGCAAGGCAAGTAGTTTCATTATGACGTGAAACAGCAAGATACTGAGTCTGTTCTTCAATATTAATTGCTTGTTGTTCTTCATTTTGATGCAGTTGCCAGAGTTCCATCAGTGGCCAGGGCGACTCTATTAGCGCAAGTGCATGGCTGGTCTGAAGAATAAGATCACTGTTGCCATTAATTAAATGTTGTTGTAAAGCCTGCAAATCAAATACAGGATCATCAGCTGCATAAAGTGACTGATGCCAGCACCATTCAAGCCGAATCAGGTCAGCAAGATATGGCAGTTCTTTCAAACTATCATTATGTTTGATTTGCGCGAGCATAAATAATGGAAAGTTTTCACCGTAGCTATTTAGATCAGAACTGTTCGAACACGCATGCCAGGCATAATCTCTGGCCAGGGTATCAAAACAATCATCACCCAGAATCTGTTTACAAACGGGATAGACCATCGCCAGTACGCGTTGTTGGGCGGCGGTGATGCTGTGGCGATAAATCAGTAAACGATCAACCGCACGCATATCTGTCGGTTCATTCACTAAATGAGATGCATCAGCCAGGTATTTAAAATCGTCAAAGGGATCAAACGAAGCTGAAAATATTTGTTGATGATGTTTTAGATTCATCATGCCACCTCAACCTGTCTTAGATGTTGCTGTTTGTATTGCTGGCGAATTGCTTCAGCCTTGCACGCTTCATCCTGTAATACAGAAAAATCTGGGAGGTCATTGTCCCATTCAATCAAAGCAGGAATATTTGGTGCCTGTTGCATGACATCATTAAAAATAGTCCAGACAGCATCGGCAACACGATTATTATGCGCATCGAGTAAATAAGTATCTCGATCATCAAAACCCGCCAGATGGATCTCACGCACACGTTGATACGGAATCGCAGTGAGATAGTCGCGATAATCGAACTGATGATTAATACTATTGACGTAAATATTATTCACATCCAGTAACAGCTCGCAGTCGGCATGTTCTGCAAGCGCAGCAAAGAATTCCCACTCAGGGATCGTCGAATGGGTATAGCTGACATAACTGGAGACATTTTCAACCAGCATTCGTTGGCCAAGTATCTCCTGTACCTGCTGAATACGTTGACTGAGATGTTGGAGTGATTCTTCGGTATAGGGCAAAGGTAATAATTCGTGATAATGACGACCATTGACCGAGGAAAAAGAAACATGATCAGAAATATGAATCGGTTCAAGCGTCTGCATCAGCGTCTTCAATGCATGCAGGTAATCAAGATTCAAGGGATCAAAACCACCCAAGGACATGCCGACACAATGAAATGTGAAGGGGTAATCCTGGCGAATAGATTCAATGGCCTTTTTCACGGGCCCACCTGCTTCAAGATGATTATCCGCCAGTAACTCAAACCAGGGCACATCCGGTTTGTCCTGCAGGACATCCCCGATATGACAATGGCGCAGACCGATCCCCGTACCGGAGATCGGCCTGTCCATTTTACTCACTACTGAAAACGTCATTAGCCCTTGGCAGGTTTGATCTTGGCAACCTTGCCACCCACAATCTTCGCGCAAGTACCCTTAGGAACATAAACCCATTCCTGCTTGTCGCTGTTCTTCTTCGCCATGCCGGCACAACCGTGTTTACCGTCCAGTGAACCACAGTCATTCTTACCTGCCTTGGCAATACCTGAACACTTTTCCCAGAATTTGGGTTGATCAGGTACGGCATTGGCCGTTGTTGACATCCCAGTACTCAGTGCAACCAGA
>JAOULB010000072.1 GCA_029882235.1 Gammaproteobacteria bacterium
CCTGGTGGCGATAAAGATGCGGACTGTGCCAGGCAGGCACTCAAAAGCCTGTCAGAGCGTATTGAGTTTGCGACAGAGTAATTCATCCATCCAGGTCTGATGTTGTGCATGTCTATGATTGCGATGAATGTCAGAGCATTAATTCGGAGTTAGCCAACGCAATTCTTGCTTTACCAGACGCTGCTTACACACAGCGCAGTCATTTCTTTCATGGTCGCTATGAAAACCTCTACCTTGATGTCGAGCGAGTTCCTGGTCTAAAAATCATTCTTGATACCTGTTTAGAACAGGCTAGCCTGTTATTAGAGCAAGCCGTCGAGAAACTAAAGCTAGGCTTCTGGTTGAATATCATGCGTGCAGGTGATGTCACAACTTTGCACACGCATGACGATGATGATGAGCTATTATCTGCGGTTTATTATGTTCAGGTGCCTGATCAATCCGGAGTGTTTAAACTACATCGTCCAGACGGTGTGCAGGAGATAAAACCTGTTGCTGGTCGGTTTATGTTTTTTGATCCAGCACTTCCTCATGAAGTAACTCAACATAACAATACAGTGCCAAGAATTTCGCTTGGCATCAATATCGGCCCAGCAAATATTAGTTAGACGTGCAGGCGTTGTAGTACTGGATTTCAGGATTATATTTATGTGTCGTGTAGGTGCCAGGGCAGACATGGACATGATAACGGCTTGCTAATCCAACACCTGCCGCATCAAGCACATCATGGACATGACCATTCTGGCTATCAAAGTCACCACTGCTTATCGCGCTGCCATTCAGCTCAGTGCAGCCCAACACTAAAGTGCCGTCACACATAATGCCATAGAATTCTATTTGTGCGCTTGCAGGCGTGGTGTTTGTGATTAAACCAATACTCTCCAACACCTCAAGCGGGCCTGATGTGGCGCTGTGATAGTGGTAACCGCCATTCGCATCAGCATGAGCATCATAACTGTCAAAGGTAAAATACTCATCATCAATATTATGCCCAGGTGCGGCGAGGGCGTTATACAGCGAAACCCCATCCAGTGCGACACCTGCAGTGCCCATGGTATATTCGTTTGAATTATTTCCCTGTGTTGCATCGACTAATGAACCATCAATCGTTAAGCCGCGCGATGTTGGGTTTAAGGGGAATTCAAGATGTATGGTTTGTGAGGAAATCGTGTTTGGGTTCTGATTTCGTCCGCCGCTGGTATCGAAATCCGTATAGTTAGGATGACCGCTGCCATAATAGGCGGTTCGGTGCGGCGGTAAACCATCTGATTCAATAATAATATTGGCGCCACTGATAGTGATCGTCGAGCACTTAAAATATTTCCGATAAAACTCGGGTACGCCATCACCGATTGTAGTGGTGCAATTGTCGAGCGTGAGCTCAGCGGCATCGTCGCTACTGCAAGCACCTATCGCGAATAAACAAAGAAGAAAGCATATTTGAATTATATTTTTTAACATGCGATCAGGTTTCTCAGTATGAAAATAATGTGGATTATCTGGACAAAATAAATGCAATCTGTGTACCAATATTAAACATTTAATTAAATAGTAAATTCTCCACGCCATTCATTGTTTTTAAAATCAAGCTGTAAGCTGCTGGGGCGCAGTTTTTGCGCTGCGGGTGATGTGTAGTCGTGTGATACAGGGTGATGTTGATTAAATTCTTCAGGATCACAGCTTTTTGCCTGTACAGGCCGCAGACTTATAGAAAAATGTTTATTTACCGGCTGGCCGTGTTGGCCAGCATCTTCATGGAATAAAACCCTTTTCTGAACCACGCAGCTAAAATAGATCTGCATTTCAACAAAGAGTGGAGTTTTACGTTTATTGAATTCGTGTTCTGCGCGTTGGGTCCAGCTGATCTGCAGTTTTTTGTTGTTATAGATCAGTTCCTTTTTATAACAATATGGATGCAACCAGGAGTCAATCAACTCCAGTGGGTTTTTAATGGAAAAATAGCTGTTGTGTAGATTCATGATGCTGTAAGCGTTTATATGTTACAGCACAAGTATAGGATAGTTTTAAGCGATCAGGTCTTAAATTGGGCAACCATATGCTGCAGTGTTGAAGCCAGCAGGGTGAGCTCGTCGCCACGTTCTGAGGCCTGATTAGCGCGTTCGGCGATTTCGCTTGAACCTTTATTGATTTGCACAATGTTTTTGTCGATATGCTCGGTCGTAGCGCTCTGTTCTTCAGCGGCACTGGCAATCATGGTATTCATTTCATTAATCGTGTTAATTGAGGCTGTGATTGTCGCCAGTGCCTCACCGACATTTGAGGCATGTTCAACGTTCGCCTTGGTTTGTTCGCGGCCACGGTTAATCGCTTCTACCGCGTTTTGTGCGCCATCCTGCAGGCGTGCAATCATGGCTTCAATCTCTGTGGTTGATTCCTGAGTACGACTTGCCAGGGTGCGCACTTCATCGGCCACAACCGCAAAGCCTCGGCCCTGTTCACCGGCGCGGGCAGCCTCGATGGCAGCATTGAGTGCGAGCAGATTAGTCTGTTCGGCAATGTCTTTAATCACCACCAGTACGGCGCCAATGTCGTCACTGTCTTTATGTAGCGTTGTGATAACTGAAGTGGCTTTTTCAATTTCTTCAGCCATCGCATTGGTCGCATCAATTGATTTTTGCACAATCACTTTACTTTCTTCTGAGCGTTGATCGGCTTCATGGGCTGATTGAGCCGCTTGAGATGCGCTTCTTGCCACTTCCTGCACAGTTGCAGTCATCTGATTTATTGCGCTGGTGACCTGATGGATTTCATCAGACTGGGTAGCAACACCCGCACGTGTTTCATCAGTGACCATTTTAAGTACATCTGAGGCGGTTGTAAGTTGCGCAGTGGCTGAGTTGACCTGTTCAAGACTGCCCTGGAATTTTTCCAGCATGGTATCCAGTGCTTCAGACATCTCACCGATTTCATCTTTGCTCTTAATATCTGTACGCAAGCGCAGATCAGAATCATGTTCAATTTGCGAGACGACCTTATTAAATTTAATAATTGGTTTGGTGATCGTACCTGAGAAAACCCAACCCAATGCAACGGCGAGGCTGACCATAACAATAGTGATTAACGTGGCGGTATTGCGAATACTGCTGCTCAGGGCTTCTTTAGCAGAGAAGGCTTCTTTGGTGTCGATTTCACTGATGACCGCCCAGTCCAGTCCATTCTGTAGTAATGGGGTATAGGCAAAGAGCGATTCTTTCTTTAGATAATTCGGTGTGATCATCACCCCCGTTTCACCCGCCAGGCCTTTTTCGGCGGCTTTACTGCTTACATCAAGCTGACCAATGGCAGATTTTTGTGCAGAGATAATTGTTGCAGCATTAGCATCAGTGATAAAGCTTGATAACTCACCACCTTCAGTTTTTAAGGTTTCGTATACATGGCGGCTCATACTGCGTAATTTGTTATCACCACTAACGAGGTATGTTTGTCCTGTCGTACCTAGACCAATCTTTTCCCACTTTTGCTGATTGGTCATAATATCATTGATGTGTGTTGTGGGTATTCTGAATACCAGTACACCAAGAATTTCAAAGGCATCGTCAACCAGCATATCCTGTATCGGTGAGGCAATGAATGCCGCCTGTTCATTAAATGCAGGTAGATAGGCTTCAAAGTCACTTAGAGAAACATGATCATGTTCACCAGACTCGATGGCTTTATTATAAACTCGGCCAAGCGCGGTATCTTTAAATGGGCCTGTTTTTAAGTTGGTGCCAAAGTCAATGTTCTTCTTCATTGAGTATACAACATGGCCTTTTGGGTTAACCAGATAAACATCAGCGATGTCCAGCTTCTTAACCAGATCCTGCATCTGCATATGACGTGATGCATGTTCACTGTTGTATAACTTGCCATCATCAGGATCAAGCATGCTAAATTTTTCACCAAACGGTGCTTCGTTTCGTGCGATAAAACTATCCTGGAAAGTCAGTGCGGCATTATCAAACTGTTCAACAATGGCCTCAATGCCTTCGTAGGGCTGACCATTTGCAGCTTCGAATGTTTTTGTAAATTCTGTTTTGTAGTATTCGATAAGTGAAGTTTTCAGCGATGCCGCATCAGCAACCTGACTCATATCTTTATTAAAATTATCACTCAGTGCTTGAATGATGACGACGGTGAGGGGGTCGACTGAGTAAGCACGAATTTGTTTATAGAGCTGAGTGTAATAGCCCTGGATCTGCCCTTTTTTTATTTCATTCAGAGCAAGGAGACGGTCTTCAACCTGTTCTTCAATCGCCAGTTCTGATTGATTATTCGCCTGCAGCCAGAGGGAAACGCTGGTGACAACAATAGGGATAATCGCAAGCAAAGCAAACGACAGCAGGATTTTCTCCCGAAGTTTGAAACTGAGCTTGAAACGCAACATATCTATGCCTCTACATTCTATTTATATAAATAGCTATCCCTGAAAAAAATCTGGGGACCCCACAATTCCAAGTCCATATTATAATTATCACTTTTACTTATTTCGGCCAAATGGAGATAAAACTTTAAAAAAATAAAACTGAGGTATGTGTGTTTATTAGTAATCGGTGATAAACAAATACTGCTGTATTTTTAAGGTGTACAGCGCAATGTATAGAGAGGTAAAGGTGTTATTTAGGCCTGATTTTCTTCCGGCTTGGGCAGGATATAAAGCACGTCTTCGGTCAGTTTTTTTCGTAAGCCATTTATAAGACCGGTGAGGATAATTTTTGATGATGTTAGAAGTGGAATCGCGATCAGCATACCGACAAATCCAAATAAATAACCAAACACAACCACGCCCAACAGTACCAGCATGGGGTGAAGATCAACGGTATGCGCGATCAGGTTTGGGATCACGATAACATTATCAATAATCTGAGCGGACATAATCACAAGCAAGATCGATAGCATCATGAATATATCAAGTGAACCGGTCCCCAGTGTGGCCAGCATCGGGGGAACCAGCGACAGCAGAGGACCAATATAAGGAATTAAATTTAACAGCCCCGCCAGACTGCCAAACAGAACTGAGGTATCAAGCCCAATAAGATAAAACCCAGTCGTGGTTACCACAGCAACAATGCAGGATTGCAGCGCCACACTGCGAATATATCGTTGTAAGCGCTTCGCCACGCGGAAATAGATCAGCCAGCCTAGCTCATAGGCCGAATTGGGCAGCCAGTCGATTAGGGTATTACGCATTTTTCTGTAGTCACGCAGGAGAAAAAACGTAATCAATGGGATCAGAACCAGACTCATTGCTGATGTCATCATAATCCCCGCTGAAGAGACAACTGCATCGGCACTCCAGTTTTTAACATCGGCCTGCCATCGATCACCCAGACTGGTATCCATTTGCATCCCCGACATATGCACCAGTGAACCACCAAACATGTCCATCAGTTTTGCAATCTGTGCGGCAATGACGGGTAATCGCGACTGTAACCACTCCCATTGATCCAGCATCAATGGTACCCCGAGGGCAAGGCATAAAATGCCAAAGGTAATGACACCGAGTAATACAACCAGGATGGCTGCCGTGCTGTTCATACCCTGACGCAATAGACGATTTTTGAATGGGTCAAGAATGCTGAACAGGATAAATGATGCAACAAGTGGGAATAACACCGGCTGCAACAGCACCACAAACAGGATCAATACAAAGAGCATGATCAAATATATGATGAGCGCCCGTCCGATGGGATTATTAAGAATGCGCTGGATCATATCTGACTCGACTGACCAGCCTGTTCGAGTGATTTATTCGCCTGAATTAAACGTTGTGCCAGCACATAAGCAAGGTTAGAACCCAGTCGGCCCGCAAAATAAGGTGAGCGTGATAGCCAGTCTTCTAACTCAGGGCGGAGAAAAAATAACAACTCCGTATCTTCAACGGCGATCGCATCTGCGGTACGGGGCACATCCAGCACTAGCGCAATCTCGCCAAAGAAATCACCTTCTTTTAACTCAGCAAGTAAAACCTCACCGGAGCGAATATGCACTTTACCGGAAAGAATGATTGCCGCCCCGGCACCCTGATCGCCAGAATGAAAAATATATTCATTCGGTGCGTAATTGCGCGGTGGCATATCACGAACTAATTGCAGTATTTCCCGTTTGGGAATGTCCCTGAATAGGGGCGTGGTCGACCACATATCAATGATGTGATCGGTGATAGGGTTGCGCTTGCGAAATAGATTACTCCACAGAGAAGAGGCACGTTTTGTCATGAGTAATATATCCGCCGAAAGTGTTAGGTGGCTGGTGTATAAACAGTAAACTGATACCTAAAACATCGTCGGAGCCAGGAAAAAACTTTAATCACGGAATCCCGTTTTGACAGAAATTTATTCCTTACTGAATGAGATTGAATTGCTGGGCCGGGATATGGGCCGATAGTTACTCAGCAGAATTACTGGTTAACAGGGCCCAGTCCGAGTTGCTGTAGCCAGGCTTCGCTGGCAAGGCGGCTTGTCTCAAGCACAAGGCCGGGATAAAACCCTAATAAGAAAATCAGCAGACACATGGCACCGATGACTACAATTTCACGCCTTTTCAGATCCTCTGCCTCGGCGACGATATTTTTTGTAACCGGACCAAAAAAGCTGCGCCGATAACTGCGGACTAATCCCGCAGCACCGAGCACGATGCCGAACAGGGCGGCCAGTCCTGCACCCGTGTGTGTTTTCAGGGCGCTGATCAAAATTAACAGTTCAGCAGGAAAACCGTTAGTGCCGGGGATACCAATGCTGGCAAGACCAAAAATAAAATAGAAGCTTGCCAGCAACGGCATGGTGCGCGCTGCGCCTCCCAGATTCATCATATTTGTCGAACCGGTGCGGTGATGTAGAAAGCCCGTTAAGAGAAACAGGCCACCTGCAATAACAGTAAAGTTCAGCAACTGGTAGATGGCACCCTGAATACCCTGCATATTAAATGAGGCAACACCGAGAATTACCAAACCAACATGACTAATGCTTGAATAGGCGAGAAAGCGGCGTAGATTGGTTTGCTGTAAGGCGATCAAGGCGCCATATATCATGCCAAAAATGCCAAGCCCGGCAAGCAACCAGTGATAATTCAGCGCGGCATTGGGTGCTAGCGGGATAGCAAGTCGAATAACACCATAGGCACCGAGCTTAAGCCCCGTCATTAACGCAGCAACAGCGACGGGACCTTCAAGCGCAATCAGCGGTAACCAGGTATGAAAGGGAAAGACCGGTATCTTGATCGCAAAGCCAATCAACAACAGGAAGAAGACAATAGTCTGTATATGTTCGTCAGGTGGTGATGCAATCAGGCTAAGCAGATCAAACATCAACCCGTCACCCTCAAAACTAAAGCCCAACAGGACGAAGGCAAACAGAATGGGGATCCCACCGATTAACATAAACAGAGTATATTTCACCGCAGCATAGCGTCGGTTTGGACCGATGCCCCACAGACTTATTAAAAAGTAGCCGGGTATTAACGTCAGTTCCCAGAACAGGAAGAACAGCACTGTATCAAGTGAACAGAAAATACCGAGTGTTGTGCTCTCAAGTAAAAGCAACATGGTGTAGTACAGACGTGGCAGGGTACGAATACTATTCCACGATGCAATAATGACACCGATGAACAGGATGACCGTCAGAGGCAGAAACATCACCGACAGGCCATCAATACCAACCTTGTAATAAATATTTAATGTGGGAATCCAGTCGGCCTTGTCGATGAACTGATGGTTACTGTTACTGGCATCGAACTTAAACAGGACAAGTAGTGCTATAAACAGATCAACAATCGCTGTACAGAGTGCGACCCAGCGTGCATAACGCGCAGTTGGATCAAGCCAGATGATTGCAGCACCAATAGGTAAGGTGATGATTAGCAGGCTAAGTAAGGGGAGTTCATTAAAATTGATCATCTGTCAGCCACCTTATGAACGCCCAAAGGGTTTGCCAATGCTTTGTGCTGTTGTTTCTATCAGTTCCAGCCATGGTTCAGAATAGAAGCCAGCAATTACCAGCAATAATAAAATTGCTGCGGCGAGTACATTTTCCAGTCCACTACTTGGATGAATCTCTTTTTTGCGCGAGTGTTGTGGCGCAGAAAGAAATGCCCGCTGGAAGGCCCAGAGTAGAAAACCAGCGGCAATAACATTGCCGACTGCCGCCGCGATCGTCACCACCGCACCGAAGTGATGCA
>JAOULB010000419.1 GCA_029882235.1 Gammaproteobacteria bacterium
TTTTTCTACTATTTCTTCGACTTTTGCTGTAGATGAACTTTCACCCTGAATTTTTACAATCCCGTATTTATCTGTTTCTTTCTTTTCAACTTCCAAAACTCCGAGAATGCTCGAATGGATTTTTTCATATTGGGCTACCATCTGCCGCATACAGGGTGAACTGCCACCATCAATCAAATCATCTGCAAGAATGACAGCAAATGGATCATCACCAACAACAGGTTCCGCACATAAAACAGCATGGCCCAGACCGAGTGCCTCAGCCTGACGAATATATATACAGGAAACATGGTCGGGAATAATACTGCGCACAATGTCTAGTAACGCTGCTTTGTTTTTGGCTTCAAGCTCTGCTTCTAATTCATAGGCCTTATCAAAATGATCGATAATTGAATTCTTACTGCGTCCGGTAACAAATATCATTTGATCAATACCCGCAGCAATTGCTTCTTCAACGGCGTACTGAATTAATGGTTTATCAACAATAGGCAACATTTCTTTAGGGCTTGCCTTGGTTGCTGGCAAAAATCGAGTCCCCATACCCGCAACTGGGAAAACAGCTTTACGTATCGATTTCATATTATTTCACCACTTCTCTACCGATTGAATAATAAGCGAACCCTAACTGTTTCATTAATTCAAGATCGTACAAATTACGTCCATCAAAGATTGTTGGTTCCGATAATTTAGCTTTTATTTCATCAAAATCTGGGCTTCGAAATACATTCCACTCTGTTACGATGATAAGTGCGTCTGCCCCTTCTAATGCTTCATTTGGACTGTTACATAATTTCAACTGGGTATGATCACCAAATATACGTTGTGTTTCATCCATTGCCTTTGGATCGAATGCCTGCACATTCGCACCTTTATCCCAGAGCATTTTTAACAACACACGACTAGGTGCTTCCCGCATATCATCTGTGTTTGGTTTAAATGACAGCCCCCATAGTGCGAATGTTTTTCCTTTTAGCTCATTGCCATAATGTGCAGATATTTTGTTAAATAGAACTTGTTTTTGTCTTGCATTGACGTTTTCTACACTATTTAATAATTCTGGAGTGTAATCATATTCCTCTGCCGTTCGAGCCAGGGCATTAACATCCTTAGGGAAACAGGAGCCACCATACCCTGCTCCAGGATAGATAAAGTGATACCCAATACGTGGATCAGAGCCAATACCAATTCGGACTTTTTCGATATCTGCACCGGTTCGCTCAGCAATATTTGACAACTCATTCATAAAACTGATCTTTGTTGCCAACATTGCATTTGCAGCATATTTTGTTAACTCAGCAGAGCGTATATCCATAATCACTAATCGTTCGTGATTACGATTAAAGGGAGCATAGAGCGCTTTTAACAATTCTGCTGTACGAATATTATCCGTGCCGATAACAATTCTATCAGGCTTCATAAAATCATCCAGAGCGGCACCTTCTTTTAAGAACTCAGGATTTGAAACGACATCATAGTCAATTTTTTCTTTTCTGGATTGAAGTGATTCAGTGACAACAGCAGAAACTTTATCTGCGGTACCGATTGGCACTGTCGATTTATCAATGATAACCCGATACTCAGACATGTTATCACCAATACTTTTAGCTACGGCCAGGACATATTGTAAATCAGCAGATCCATCTTCGTCAGGCGGAGTGCCGACTGCAATAAATTGAAACAGGCCGTGATCTACACCTGTTTTTATATCTGTTGTAAATTTTAGCCTGCCTGACTCAATATTCTTTTTAACTAATTCATCCAGGCCAGGCTCATAAATAGGGACGCCGCCGGCATTTAATAAGTCTATTTTAGCCTTATCAATATCAACACATACAACATCATTGCCTACTTCCGCAAGACATGTTCCTGTTACGAGTCCGACATAGCCGGAACCGAATACTGTTACTTTCATATAAGCACCATGAAATTTAGAACCAAAATATTAGTGAACTATATTATATTAATGAAGAGGTTTCTGATCTGGTGAAACAACAGACGCCTCTTTTTTTGTTTCGTCTCTACT
>JAOULB010000073.1 GCA_029882235.1 Gammaproteobacteria bacterium
AAGATAAAACTGATTAAAGCGACGACGGCCCCGATGAGCGCACCCACGAGGACATCGCTTGGATAGTGAAGACCGAGGATCACCCGCGACAGCGCGATAAGCAGTGTGATGCAAACCAGTAATGGCGAAAGCATCGGGTAATAACTCAGGGCAACCATCGTAAACGCCACCGCATGCAGGGTATGACCTGAGGGGAAGCTGTACAGGTCTAGCGGTGCAGTGCCGTTACGGATGTTGTTCCACTTCAAATAGGGGCGTTGCCGTACCAGATTATTTTTTAGCACCTTATAAAGTGCCAGACAGGTCAGCCCCACAACCGTCATATGAACACTGGCGATGAGACCATTTACTGAATCAGCAACGGGAAGAATAATGATCAAGCCGTACCAGAACACGCCATTGCCAATCCGGCTGATCAGTGCGAAAAACTTTTCGACATAAGGCCAGTCACCCAGATGATTAAAGAAGCGGCATAAGGCCTGCTCCAGTTCATCGAGTCGCTCAAAACGTGCAGTGTATTTTCCGATAGTCATAGCTTTGCTCCATTCTTTACTGGCCGCGCATATTCACGGCGCTGTTATTGCCACTTACGTAGAAACCCGCAGAATGGATTCAAAAGAAAGTTTGTGTGATGAGCAGAATTCATGGGGGCTTTGTTGAACCCCGCTAATCTGTCTGCTAGAGTCAATTAACCATAATAATAATTCCATGTCTTATGCCCGATCATTCTCAATACAGTCAGGATCGCCTGCTCGAGCTCATTGCCCAGTGTGCCTTGAAGAATGAGGACGCCTTTAAAACACTCTATCAATTAACTTCCGCGAAACTTTTTGGCGTTGCCCTGCGTATATTGAAACAGGAGGCCCGTGCTGAAGAGGCATTGCAGGAGGCCTTCCTGAAGGTATGGCGCTACGCGGCTGATTATAATAGTCAGCGTGGTAAACCAATGACCTGGCTGATCAACATTGTGCGTAATCAGTCGCTTGATATGTTAAGAGCCAGTGTGTCCAGACAGGAAGATGCCCACACAGAGTGGGCTGATGATATGGAAGAACAATTCAGTCATAACAATGACGCGGAAACTAATGAAGAACTCGAACGACTAATGCAATGCATGAAACAATTAAATGAAGAGCATCAGCAGTGCCTGCTAATGGTTTATCACCAGGGCTTTACCGCATCAGAGGTTTCTGAGCAAAGTAAATGGCCCCTGGGTACGGTGAAAACCTGGGTGCGACGTGGGCTGGCCAGTATTCGGGAGTGTCTGAAGCTATGAGCGATCAGGACATGTCAGACATCGAATTATTGGCCGCAGAATATGCGCTGGGTAGTCTGTTCGGCGACGAACTCGATCGCTTTAAACAACTGATGGCCGAAGACTCAAGCGTGCAACGCCTTGTAGTGAAATGGCAGGAAGCACTTGTGCCATTAAGCGAACAAACAGCTGAAGTCGAACCACCACCACGTGTGCTCAACACGCTAATGCAGAAAATTTCTGCATCGTCACCACAAACAAAAACATCCTGGTGGCAAAACCTGAATATCTGGCGACCATTGGCCCTGGGTAATGGTGTGTTGTCAGCCTGTCTTGCCGTGTTTATTGGGTTGCAGGTCATGCAACCTGTTGACGATACGCCTGTTAAGACGGGTGATCTGATATATGTCGGTGTGCTTGAAAATGCCGAGAAGAAACCGAAGGTGGCCGTACTTGCTTATAACAAACCATTCCGACTGGAAATAAAAAGCAAGAAGAAACTGATACCCGAACAGAACCGTGAACTACGCCTGTGGATGATAGAGAAGGAAAGCAATCAGACTGTTTTCCTGACAAGCCTGCCCGCAGGTCAGACACTTCTTAATGTTGACGATGCCTTATGGAAAAAACTTAAAAAGGCCAAACAACTCGTCATCAGTGCTGATCCAGTCGCCTCTGCGAAATCACAACCTTCCGCACAGATATTATTCAAGGGTGCGTGTGTAAATCTAAAGAACTGGTCGGCGGGTTCCTGATTCATCAGGGACGAGGATTAATGGGGTCAGGCACTGAGGGATCCCCTTAATATAGGATCAAAAATCTTATACTTAGCTATTACTATTCATGTCCTGCAAAAGCCAAAGAGATAAATCTGTCTATGTCTGCTTACGCTGCAAAGCAGCACTTAAATCAAACTATCAGGAATGACCGCTTTAGATGGGGCGTTATGGTCGGACTCTCTCTGTCAGATCAAGTCGGTACTAATACATTTAATGGTCACGTTCGTGATAGGCGATCTTATAGCGCTCAACCAGGGCAATGAAGTCCCATTGCGTGAAACGACTTAATGCGGATTTACAGAAGTGCGGATTATGTGACAGATAGTTTTCAGCGCTGACATCATAATTGGTAAAATTACATCGGCCACCGCCGGACATCAGAATTTTTTTGCCGGCCTTATTGGCATGGTCTAGGACGAGCACCTGGCGTCCACGTTTCCCTGCCTCAATCGCGCACATCAGGCCAGAGGCGCTGGCACCAATAATAATAACGTCGTAGCTTTGCATAATGAATTGTGATTGTCAGTTTAATCGTTGGGACAACACGCATCATAGCAGAACGGGATTCTGCTGAGTTCTGGTTTCTGAATTTTGTTTCCTGGTCGACAATTTTTTCGGTTTGAAAAGATTATACTCGTGCTTATTCAGGAGGTCATTAATATGAATATTTTCAAATTGCTTATTAGCGGTGTCTGCTTTTTTGGCCTTTTTGCAGTAGTTAATGCAAAACCACAACAGAATAATCAGGTCTTCCAGATCGCCAAGGGACCGCCTGCGCATGCCAAGGCGCATGGTTATCGTAAAAAGCGTATGTATCATTATTACCCAGGTGCACAGGTTTACTTTGATAGTGGACGTGGGCTTTATTTTTATCTGAGCGTCTGCTTCTGGCTGTAACCAGCCCTACGTAATCAGTTTTTTGATGGTCTACTATGCAGCGATAGCAACCATTGAAATGTAGGTTGAGGTGACGACTGCATGGATGCAGCAGGTAGAGTAACGCAGGAGCAGTTACCGAAGAATGAACCCCAACAACCAATAATTTTAAACAACGTTGGGGCTCACTATATTCGACCGCTTGTACCATCCATGGAAAATCATCACCCCAGGCTGCGTGCTCTCTGGCTCTTTTAAGTTGTACTTGAGAATCAGTGGCCAACTAGAAAATATCATTCGTCGCAAAAGATCTTGTTGACCTTGCGCCACTCGATAAGCTCATCCCAGATGGCATTCTTGGTATAGCCGGTGGTGGCATCAATATGTTTGCTCCCATTCCGTTACCGTCTACTTTCTTTACACTGCTGAGTACATCTTCACCAACATATCCAGGCGACGTTATGGCATAGCCACGGCTAGCGATCATGTACCTGTTAATATCACCCGGCAGTGGCCCATTATGATCTCCTCTGTGACCTGGATCGTGTTCAAGCCCACTGTCACCACTGGTTGCATGCCAGTTACCCTTCACGCCTCCCACTTCATGCCAGGCGGGTGAAGCCGGGTTGCCAAGAGAATCGGAATATCGGGCCAGGGCGTTGTATTGAATTTTCATTTCAACAGCGTGTTCACTGTAATTTTCACGGACCAGTTTCAGAGCCTCACCTGCATCTTTGGCCTGTCTACTGCCAAGTAAATATGCAGCAAGAAAACAGCCCGTGCGCCCCGTGCCACCATCACAATGTGTTATGACTTTACCTGCTGGCAGGCGATCTCTTACTTTTCTGTAATAAGCATCCAGATGTTCCACGGATGGCGCATGCCAGTCGGCCAGAAAACAGCTATGCCATTTCATGCCAGGAAAGCCTTCAACAACCCTTTTAGTCACGCCCGAGCCGCTGGCTTCAATCGAGATAACTGTGCGATAACCCTGTTTATAAAGCCAGTAGGCGTATGCCCAGAGCTGAGGCGCTTGATCATTATCAACAAATCGACTCATGCCAGCGAGGCTTGTCTTTGATAACACTTTGAAGTTCTTTGGCATACCAAAAATTATGTTTAAAGCGCGATAAAGTTGGCTCAATGCGTGATGGTATATGCGAACATTCTCGTTGCCAATCTTTGCCGCCGCTGCCACTATCGTTTTAGCTTTATTTGGCCTGTTTTGTTCTTTCTGAATGATATTACACAGGCTTACCATTTCCTCATCTTTCTCATAAAAGAGGTTAACCTTTTTAAGATTAGCGACAAAATCATTATATAAAGACATAGTCATTTCCTCATTAAAGTTATAGTTTCCTGACTGGCCGCCAATGTTCACGACCTTGTTACACCCACTTACGTAACAATCCGCCGGGAGGATTCAAAAGTTTGAAAATAATTTGAGAAAGGGGCTGGCCCTTTCTTCTCCCGGGGTTAAATTCTCCGCAGCTTGCTGCGATTGTTGTCATTCCGGCATGTGTTAAGCCGGAGTGACGTGGTGATACGAATACCCCGTCCGCTTGCCGAGGGGTTGTTTATGACAGAGAAGTATACGAAGGTGGTGAGCCCGTAGCCCGTATGCAGCGCAGCGAAATACGGGAGTTCCCGGATTCCACTTCGTTTCATCCGGGCTACATTTGAAAAACAAAAAACCCTGCGGATGCCAGCTCATAACTGACACCCGCAGGGTGTGTTCAAGCGATCTCTATTGCAGACTTACGCGTTAAAGATCAGATATCGGTTATTGCCCGTTAAAGATCAGATAACGACCATTGTCACTATCGGCGATAATCAACTGATTACCGCTTTGGAAAATACCGCTGGGAGCATGCAAGGTCTGGGCGCTGGCCTGACCATCTTCTGTTCCGTCCTGATCAAGATCATTAGCTGTACTTTGCGTGAAATCGCCCTGACCCAGTACTACATCGGCCGGGGTAAAACTGGCGGTAGGAAAGCTGTTCCAGACCAACACGCGATTGTTGCTAGTATCACCCACAAACAGTTGCTGGCCGTTTGAATAGACCGCAGTGGGTCTGTCCAGGGTCCGGGCACTGGGTGTGCCTGGGCTACCATCCTGGTTGTCATCATCATATGTATTATTCGTAAAATTGCTCTGCCCCAGCACCACATCGGCCGGGGTAAAATTGGCGGTGGGAAAGTTGTTCCAGATCAATACACGATTATTAGCATCATCCACCACCACCAGCCGGGTACCATCACTCCATACCGCTGAAGGAGTAAAAAGTGTCCTGGCACTGGGCGTGCTATCGGCACTACCATCCTGAGTGTCGTCATTCTTTCTACACCGGGTAAAGCTATTCTGCCCCAGCACGATATCGGCCGGTGCGTTATTCTCAGTCGGAATGCTGTTCCAGATCAGAACACGATTGTTTAATTCATCAGCCACGATCAGCTTACCGTTCACGACCCAAACGGATTCAGGAAGATCCAAACCTGTATTGTCACAACCTGACCCACCCAGAACCACGTCTGCGGCGATATTGCCGCTGGCTGGAATATTGTTCCAGATCAACACCCGGTTGTTCTCATTATCGGCCAGGAACATCTTTCCGCTACCAAAGGCAACGGAGTGGGGAAAATCAAATTTCAAATTAGTGAAGCCGCTACTACGAGTCGTAAAATCTGTTTGACCCAGCACAAAATCCGCGCTCGCATTGTTAGCAGTGGGAATGCTATTAAAGCCCAACAGGCGATGATTGGAAGTGTCAGGAAGATACAAAATCCCGTTGGCGACCCCGGGGTTACCAATAGGGGCATAAATGGTATTGGCATCCACCGTACCACCTTGATTAGGAGCTAGTCCGGCAAAATCTGCCTGACCGATCACCACCGAGGCGGCCTGGAAGTTGGACAGCTTAAGGAACGGCGTCTCATCGACGGTGGGTGCATCGTCACCACCATTGCCGCTGCCATCACCCGTATCGGCTACACCACCGCCGCCACCACCGCCACAGGCGGTGAGTGCTAACAGGGCAAAGGCAGCCAGCAGGCTCAGAGCCGGTTTGATGAAGGAGAACAGACCTGCATTCAATTTGTTTTGGTGTTTCATGAATTAAATCCTCTTTAAAAATCTATAAAATCTTGTCCAAACGCCAATGTTTCTGGCGCGGTTACTGACACTTACGTAACAACCTGTTGGACGGATTCAAAAGTTTCGAAAATAATTCCACATCCAAAATGCAGGGGGGTGTTCGCTTAAACCCCAGGATGCGTCTGGCAAAATGTGTTGACCCACGGTAGTAGTCTGTTATCCCATGCCGGGGCAATCACAAACTATAAACACGACGTAGCCAGTAGCATGTAGGGTGGGCAGTGCCCACCCTACAATATGCATTCCCACGCAGGAGCGTGGGAACGAGTATAAAAAAACCCTGCGGATGTCAGCCAGTGACTGACGCCCGCAGGGTGTGTTCAAGCGATCTCTATTGCAGACTTACGCGTTAAAGATCAGACATCGGTTATTGCCCGTTAAAGATCAGATAACGGTGGTTACCAGTATCGGTGACAATCAACTGATTGCCGCTTTGGAAAAGACCGCTGGGAGCATGCAAGGTCTGGGCACTGGCCTGACCATCGTCCGTTCCGTCCTGATCAAGATCATTCCGTGTCTTATGCGTAAAATCGCCCTGACCTAGCACCACATCGGCCGGGGTGAAGTTTTCCGTTGGAAAGCTGTTCCAGACCAACACGCGATTGTTGTGAGTATCAGCAACAAACAGTTGCTGGCCGTTTGAATAGACCTCGGTGTTGAACGCACCCAGGGTCCGGGCACTGGCTACTTCTTTGGTATCAACTATATCTGGTGCTCCATCCTGGTTGTCGTCGTTTCTTGAACGATGCGTAAAATCGCCCTGCCCCAACACCACATCCGCCGGGGTAAAATTGGCGGTCGGAAAGCTATTCCAGATCAATACACGCTGATTGAGCCCGTCTGCGACCACCAGGCGGGTTCCATCGCTCCAGACCTCGCTTGGGTCAGCTAAGGTCCGGGCACTGGCTACTTCTATGGTATCAACTATATCTGGTGCTCCATCCTGATTGTCGTCATTCTGTCTACACCGGGTAAAACTATTCTGCCCCAGCACGATATCGGCCGGTGCATTATTCGTGGTCGGAATGCTGTTCCAGATCAGGACACGATTGTTCCCATTATCAGCCACGATCAGCTTACCGTTCACGGCCGATACGCCTGTAGGGCCAGCGAGACCCTTGTTATCACAATCGCCTACGCCTCCCGAAATAAAATCATCCTGCCCCAGAACTACGTCTGCGGCGACATTACCGGCAGGTATGCTGTTCCAGATCAATAGCCGGTTGTTTTCAGACTCGACCATGAACATCTTGCCGCCGTCAAAGGCAACGGCCCGGGGAAAACGAAATCTCAAATGTGTGGTGCCGACACCGGCACTGTTTGTCGTAAATTCATCCTGGCCTACGACAAAATCCGCGTTCGCATTGTTGGCGGTGGGAATGCTGTTGAAGCCCAACAGGCGATTATTTTCACTGTCAGGAAGATACAAAATCCCGTTTACGACCCCGGGATTACCTTCAGGAGAGGAAAAAGTATTGGCATCCACACCACCCTGATTACCAGTGTTGTCGGTAAAATTGGCCTGACCGATCACCACCGAGGCGGTCTGGAAGTTCGTCAGATTCAGGAACGGCGTCTCATCGACGGTGGGTGCATCGTCACCACCATTGCCGCCGCCATCACCCGTATCGGCTACACCACCGCCGCCGCCACCACCGCCACAGGCGGTGAGTGATAACAGCATAAAAGCAGCTATCAGGCTCAGGGCTGGTTTGATGAAGGAGAACAGACCTGCATTCAATTTGTTTTGGTGTTTCATGAATTAAATCCTCTTTAAAAATCTATAAAATCTTGCCCAACCGCCAATGTTTCTGGCGCGGTTACTGACACTTACGTAACAACCTGTTGGACGGATTCAAAAGTTTCGAAAATAATTCCACATCCAAAATGCAGGGGGCTGTTCACTTAAACCCCATGATGTGTCTGGCAAAATGCGTTGACCTAGGATACTAGTCTGTTATCCCATGCCGGAGCAATCACAATCTATAAACACGACGTAGCCAGTAGCATGTAGGGTGGGCATTGCCCACCATAACAACCTTAAATAAGGTAAATCGGTGGGCAGTGCCCACCCTA
>JAOULB010000074.1 GCA_029882235.1 Gammaproteobacteria bacterium
CTGCGGAATCTCAACTTTACCTACCTGCTTCATACGTCGTTTACCTGCCTTTTGTTTTTCTAATAATTTTCGCTTACGGGTGATATCACCACCATAGCATTTGGCCGTCACATTTTTACGCAAGGCCTTCACATTTGTTCTGGCTACTATTTTAGCACCTACAGCGGCCTGAATCGCGACCTCGAACATCTGTCTGGGAATAATGTCCTTCATTCTGGCCGTCAGCTCCTGGCCACGTGACTGCACCTGATCCTGGTGGACAATGACTGATAGCGCATCGACGAGCTCACCATTGATCAAGACATCAAGCTTAACCAGATTGGCCTGCTGGAAACGGACAAATTCATAATCCAGTGAGGCATAACCTCGACTAACCGATTTGAGACGGTCAAAAAAGTCGAGCACAATTTCATTCATGGGAATTTCATAGGCTAATGCGACCTGATTACCCAGATACTGCATATTTCTCTGTACACCGCGTTTTTCTATGCAGAGATTAATAACATTTCCGACATAGTCCTGCGGCACGAGGATATTTGCGACAATAATCGGTTCTCTTATTTCATCAAGTTTATTCGGCGCGGGTAAGTCAGCCGGGTTATCGATCTTAAAAATCTGCCCATCGGTTGTGGCAACTTCAAACACTACTGTGGGTGCAGTCGTGATCAGATCAAGATCATATTCACGTTCAAGCCTTTCCTGAATAATTTCCATGTGCAACATGCCAAGAAATCCACAACGGAAACCAAATCCCAGCGCCTGAGACGTCTCTGGCTCATAGAAAAGTGCGGCATCATTGAGTCTTAATTTTGACAGTGCTTCTCGTAGGTCTTCATAGTCATCACTGCTAACCGGAAACAGGCCAGAAAATACTCGCGGTTGCACAGGTTTGAAACCGGGCAAGGGTTTTTCAGCGGGTCGATCACTCTGGGTGATGGTATCCCCCACGGGTGCACCATCAATTTCCTTCACACCACAAATCATATAACCCACTTCGCCAGCGCGAAGTTGCTTTTGCTCTACACGCTTTGGTGTAAAAATGCCCACTTTATCAACCTGATGACTTCGACCTGTCGACATCATGGTAATTTTCTGTTTCATCGACATAGTGCCTTGCATGACGCGCACAAGAGAGACCACACCCAGATAATTGTCGAACCAGGAATCGATAATCAGGGCCTGCAACGGGGCATCGACATCACCTTCAGGTGGGGGAATTTTAGCAATCAGTTCTTCAAGAATTTCATCAACACCTTCACCGGTCTTGGCACTCACCCGCTTCGCATCGCTGGCTTCAATACCAATGATCTCTTCAATTTCATGAATCACACGATCAGGCTCGGCTGCAGGCAAGTCTATTTTGTTCAATACCGGCAAAACCTCCAGCCCCTGCTCGATCGCGGTATAACAATTGGCGACACTCTGCGCCTCTACACCCTGAGAGGCATCGACCACCAGCAAGGCCCCTTCACAGGCCGCCAGTGAGCGGGAAACTTCGTAGGAAAAATCGACATGACCGGGGGTATCAATAAAATTCAACTGATAAGTTTTTCCATCTTTGGCCTTGTAATCGAGGGTGACGCTCTGGGCCTTAATGGTAATTCCGCGCTCACGCTCCAGGTCCATCGAATCAAGCACCTGTTCGGCCATTTCACGTTCACTCAGGCCGCCACAGACCTGAATAAAGCGATCAGCCAGCGTTGATTTGCCATGGTCAATATGCGCAATAATGGAAAAGTTTCTAATATGAGATAATTCAGCCAAACCTGTGAGGACTCCGTATAAAAAAAGGTGCTGTTCAGCACCTTGCTAAATTGCTTAATCGCTTAATCTTGAGTCTGAGCGATTATTGCCGATATTCGCACCGGCACATCAGCGCAGAATTGTAGCGGATTTTACTGTAGCTCGATATAGCGTTTAAGTGCCTCAGGGTCGAGAAAATAGTGGCAAATTTCATTGTTTTGACCCATCAACACCGGGACTTTTTCGCCATATTCCAGTTCAAGCGATGGCTGCCCTGTGATTTCAATTGTTTCTAGTCCAAACCCCAGTTCTGGCTGCAGCTGCTGCAACTGTCCCAGCATATCCTCGCACAGGTGACAGCCTGTGCGAACATATAGCTTGAGAACTACAGCCATTATTTGGGTATTTTAAGGGCCAGGAATATCGGTGAATCCCCTCGCTGAATCAGCACAGGTACTGATTTACCCGCCTTCAACGACTTCACCTGTTTTCTGAACTGACGTGAATTTTTCACATCGGAATTATTCAGCATTAGAATAATATCACCGCGTTGAATACCGGCATTCGCTGCGGGTCCCTTATCCACATTCGTAACCTGGATTCCACGCTTTTTCAGACCAAGGCCCTTACGTTGTTCTGAGGTCAAATCTTTAACTGCAATACCGAGTCGATCGGTCTTCACCTTGCCTGGCTTGCCATTTTGTTGAGCCAGCTCTTCTTCTTTTGGTAGCTCACCAATACTCACCTTCAGCGTTTTAGATTTACCTTCGCGTATAACGCTGACATTTACGGTGTCTCCAACGGGCGTTTGTCCAACAGCAAGTGGCAAATCTGAAGAGCGGTGTATTTTTTTATTATCAAATTTAACCACCACATCGCCAACTTTAAATCCGGCTTTTTCTGCAGGACTATCAGGCAATACCTTCAGCACGACAGCACCAGCGGGTTGCTTCATGCCAAATGATTCTGCCAGTTCACGATTCACATCCTGAATCAAAATACCGAGCCAGCCACGAACAACCCGACCTTTAGATTTAAGTTGATCGATAACATCAATGGCCACATCCATAGGAATAGCAAACGACAGCCCCATAAAACCGCCTGTGCGACTATAGATTTGTGCGTTAATACCAATGACTTCCCCATCGAGATTAAATAATGGGCCACCAGAATTACCGGGATTAATTGCAACATCGGTTTGAATAAAGGGAACATAAGATTCACTCGGCAAGTTCCGACCCAGTGCGCTGACCACACCAACAGACACAGAGTGATCAAAACCGAAGGGGGACCCAATTGCCATTACCCACTCACCGACCTTAATATCTTTAGACTTACCTACTTTAATAACAGGTAGATCCTTTGCTTCGATTTTTAATAAGGCAATATCACTACGCGGGTCGCTACCGATTACTTTGGCAACGAGCTCACGTCGATCCTGTAAGCGAACAATGATTTCAGTCGCGTCGCGTACCACATGATTATTTGTAACCACGTAACCGTCTTTATCAAGAATAAATCCAGAGCCTAAAGAGGTTGTATTATATTCTTCTGGCCGACCACCACCTTTACCATCTTCAAAGAAGTGGCGAAACAAATCTCCCCAGGGTGAACCTTCTGGAATATCAGGCATTTCCATACCTGGCGGCAAGCCATGGTTACGTTTTATTTTTTGAGTTGTACTGATATTTACAACAGCGGCATTATTCGCTTCAACCAGCTTGGTAAAGTCAGGTAATTCCCGTGCTGAAACGCTTGCAGAAAAAAGACCGATAGATAAAAGAATAAAAATTCTAGTCAAACAATACCGCATAGCATGCTCTCCAAACATAATATACTTAATAATAACATTCATTAAGAATTAAACGGATGAAATAATTTTTGATTTTGCCAGCATAACAGCCTGGAAACGAGGATCGTTTACAAACCTGCTGCTGTAAATGCGCACCCACAATAAGCCCGATAGCAGACCTACAATTGCAGATAATATAACAAAGGGCTCTTTAAGCTCAAAAGCCAGTTGCTGGGCCAACACCTCGGCCAGTAAAGCAAAGCCAATTAAGGTCAACAAGGGTAATATGTAAACAAGTATTGCGCCACGCAGCAGTGCCGTCTCATGCATACCGATGACAACCTGATCACCGACGGCTGCATTTAAACTGTTCACAACTCGAATTCGATTGGTTTTTTTGCCGAGAACAGAGGCCAGCACTGAAGTACCACAGGCCTTGTTTACTGAGCATGAACCACATGCTGATTTTTGCACGGTCTCAACCCAGGCATTGTCATGATCCATTTCAACAATTGTTGCGATTTCTTCAATCATTTGTCTTTATATTCAATCGATTCGCTTATCATTTTTACTGTCGCATGCGGCACTTCGCCAACAGCAGTAATATGATAACCATTAATCGAACGTCCATGCGCATTCACGGCGCCCATACGTGTCCCACCAATCAGATTATCATTGTCTTTCTTGTCTTCTATAAAAACAGATATTGATGCAAGCCCATCTGAATACACCAGGTGTTCCAGCGGTTTATTGGTTCTGGGCATCGTATGTTTACGTGTATGGTCACGCTTAAACCCTGATGGGATTTTCTTAACCTGCCAGGCCAGTTTCGGCGTGCTGTTTTTAATATTCAAATTCACATCCCCTGCTGCCTCATACCAGATCAGGTCACGGCTATCCACACCGGGTTTTAAAAGCTTTTCAGGAACATGTTTAAGATATGTTATATGTGTGAACATGAATTGTTCGACAGGCTTGCCCTTTTCATTGAGTAGGTGTGTTTTCAACAAAAGGCCGGTTTTTTTATCGATCCAGAGTTGATGTCCATAGCGAAAGTGATCTTTGGGTTGCACATCAAGTTTTTGTGCCAGCTGACCCGCAACCCTTTCTTCGCCTTTTAAAGTGAAGGTATATTGGGCCGTTAGATGTTCAATGTTTTTTGGAAATGGGGGTGGGAACTGGACAGGCGGGCGTTTTTTCTCAACAACCACAGCCTTACTGTCTGGTAAAAAACAGGTCACGCTTTTTGCATCGCGAATGACTTCGCGCCCTGAGGTGTCAAGTGAAACCAGTCTTTCACGCTCGCCCTTACTATCAGCACTATGAATAATTCGCATCGCACTTAATTGTGAGTTTTGGCTATAAACAAAGGTACCGTCATAACTCACCATATGTGCCGCATGTTGCATTTTATCGAGCAACTTACGAATTTGATCAATGTCCCCCGCCAGCAATTGCACGGGCCAAACAACAATAGCGAAGGTGATAATTCTATTTATCATTCTTGGTGCGTTGTCCTACAGTATCACCAACGATGCGCATATAAGGTAATGCGCCCTGCATGCGCGCAGAAACTGAATATTCATTATGTTTCACTAAGTAACCACTCAACTTTGAATCAACGGCGCGAATATGTTTTTTGCGTGCTGCTGCAAGACGAGCTTCTGCAAAATTAGCCACCTTAGGCTGAATCTTCACGGTCGCAACATCATATTCATTCTGATTGGCCTGACGTGGATTCTGGACAGAAATAATTGCGACGGTCGCAATCGTTGCCGCAATAGCTAATCCTGCGGCAGGTTTTATTGCATTATTTGCCAGCGCGGCAAGACCAGCACCAGGCTTATGGAAAATATTGTCAAACAATTTACGTTTGGGAGCCAGCACAGTGGGCTCCTGTTCAATTTGAGCAGAGATGCGTTCGGCAAGACCAGCATCAATCTGACTGGGTAGATGGTTACCAAGTGCATCACGTATCAGATGATAACGCTCCCAGCGAGCACGTAAATCTGCATCCTGCTGCAGTGCTGAGATCAATTTATCTGCATCCTGGAACTCACCATCCATCAGATTTGAAAGTTCTTCTTTTTGCTTATCACTCATAAGTCTCTACTCATCAGTTGTCAATTTATACGTTAACTTAACAATGGTGCCAGTTTTTCATCAATGGTCTCACGAGCTCGAAAAATTCTCGAACGCACGGTACCTATTGGGCATGACATGGCTTCCGCAATTTCCTCATAACTTAACCCTTCGATTTCACGTAAGGTGATGGCTGTACGTAAATCTTCAGGCAAATCTTCTATCGCTTTGGTAATCACTTCTTCAATCTGATCCCGCATGAGCTGGCGCTCAGGTGTTGCGTTGTCACGTAACTCATGCGCATCTTCAAACTGTTCTGCCTCCTGGCTATCGACGCCACCCTGAATTGGACGACGACTCTGTGCGACCAGATGGTTCTTGGCCGTATTTATCGCTATTCGATATAGCCAGGTATAAAAAGCACTATCGCCGCGGAAAGAAGGCAAGGCACGATAGGCCTTGATAAAGCTTTCCTGCACCACATCCATGACATCTTCCTGATTATATAGATAGCGCGTCAGCACCTTGGCAATACGATGCTGATATTTCAGCACCAACAGATCAAACGCACGCTTGTCGCCATGCTGCACTCTTTCAACCAGTGCCTGATCTATTTGTTTCTCACCCATCCGGGCCCTACTCCTTCATCTAGCGTCACATTTGCCCGGTCAGCTTAATGCTATTGACCGTGTTCTGGCATTGAAGTTCGCCCATTTTTGACAGGCTGGTGTATTCTTTACTTTATAGATATTTGAAAAGAATGGAATTTTATACATAATGGAGGCCACTATAAACTTATTTAGAAGCAACATGCCCCCAAAGATTACCCTCAACGCAACAGAGACCACCATTCAGAGCCTGTTAAATGCAAAGCTATTCTGATGTGCTGATCATCGGCGGCGGCGCAGCGGGCCTGAGTCTCGCTTTACGACTCGCCGAAACTCACTCTATCTCCCTGATTTCAAAAGGTAAATTAACTGAAGGTTCGACCTATTATGCCCAGGGTGGAATAGCCGCAGTACTGGACCAGGCCGACTCCTTCGATGAGCATGTCGCCGATACCCTCAAGGCCGGTGCTGACCTCGGTGATGAGGATGTGGTGCGTTATGTGGTGGAAAATGGGCCTGAGGCCATCCAGTGGCTTATCGACAAGGGAGTCCCCTTTACCCGAGATGCCAACCAGCAGCCCCCCTACCATCTGACCCGAGAAGGCGGCCACAGCCACCGCCGTATTGTGCATGCCGCCGACGCGACGGGACGGGCCGTTGAAACCACGCTGGACCAGCAGGCCCATCAGCACCCCAATATTCAGCTGCATGAGCAGCACATTGCCGTTGATCTAATTACCGAGCAGAAACTTGGCCTGGAGGGAAATCGCTGTCTGGGCGCGTATGTCCTTGACCGGCAGTCCGGTAAGGTAAAAGTCTTTCGAAGTCAGTTTGTGATCCTGGCAACGGGTGGCGCCAGTAAAGTCTATCTCTATACCAGTAATCCGGACACCTCCACAGGTGATGGTATCGCCATGGCCTGGCGTGCAGGTTGTCGTGTTGCGAATATGGAGTTTAATCAGTTCCACCCCACCTGCCTGTATCACCCAAAGGCAAAAAGTTTTCTGGTGACAGAAGCCATTCGTGGTGAAGGTGGTTATCTAAAACTACCGAATGGCGAACGCTTTATGCATCGCTTTGATGAACGTGGTGAACTCGCTCCACGTGATATCGTCGCACGCGCGATTGATCATGAGATGAAACGTTTGGGTACTGAATGTGTTTATCTCGATATCAGTCATAAATCGAAAGACTTCATCACCGAACACTTTCCAACTATATATCAACGCTGTCTTGAGTTTGGTTATGACATGGCGAAAGAACCCATCCCTGTCGTACCTGCCGCGCATTACACTTGTGGTGGCATCATGACGGATCTCAATGGTCAGACAGATATCGAAGGACTTTACGCCATTGGCGAAACGGCATTCACAGGATTACATGGTGCGAATCGTATGGCGAGTAACTCCATCCTCGAATGTCTGGTATTTGCCAAAGCAGCGGGTGAACATATTCTTGCACAGGACAAAAAGAAAACGGGTATCGACATCCTGCCCGAATGGGATGAAAGTCGTGTAACAGATTCAGATGAAGAAGTGGTTGTAACCCATAACTGGCATGAACTGCGTACCTTTATGTGGGACTATGTCGGTATTGTGCGTACCAACAAACGACTCCAGCGCGCACAACGACGTGTAAACCTGTTACAAAGTGAAATTAAAGAATATTACGGTAACTTCCGTGTCACCAATGACCTGCTTGAACTGCGTAATTTGACCGATGTTGCCGGTTTGATGATTGAATCTGCTATGCAAAGAAAAGAGAGTCGTGGCTTACATTACACTCTTGATTATCCAGAAACTTTTGAATCAGAAACACCAGCAAACACCATTTTAATTCCTGACAATTTTATCCATTAACTAAAGTCAAAAAAAGGGAGCGCCAAGCTCCCTTTTGATATGGTTAGAATGGAAG
>JAOULB010000420.1 GCA_029882235.1 Gammaproteobacteria bacterium
TGCAAACAGACCACGATTAACCAGATTTCGTTTCATCGATGCCTTTGGATCACCGAAGGCCCCCATTCGATTTGCCACAAATACACGAAACCAGCTTATCTGCTGTGACCAGGCGAATCTGACTTCCTGAAGCAATTGCATAACCTGATATAAATCAGCTTCGACTGCAGTTGGGTTAATATCTGTCATCGTCCCTTCCTGTAGTGCCAGTTCAACAGCCTCAGAAAATTGACGATTTGTTGGTTCCATAAAATCCATCAAAATCGGCATGCCAGGGTAACGTGACTCGACGTTGCGCATAACCAGAAGAAAATCTTCGATATTTTTTTCCAGGTGTTTTATTTCTTTTTTTAAGTCAACGGCAAAGTTTTTACTTGCTGTGTCTTTCTCAATTGCGTGATGACTGATGAGTTTGTCGACACGATTTTTAATGCTGGCAAGATTTATATGAAGTTGATCATTCAAACCGGGATCCAGCAGGCTGGCATATTGATAAACCTGAGATTCAATTTCCTGTAAACTATCTTTGATTTCGTTAACAGATTGGGTCAGCTGATTATTATCACGGGTCATCTCCACGCCATCAGCGGAGGAGTGCACAACCATCCATTGCGCATAAAGGGTCATCGCAAACAATGAGGCAACAATAATTGAAGTTACCCACACGAGACGTCCATTTAATTTATTCAGACCAAAAGAAGTCTTCCAATCAGACATGCAGCCCACACTTATGCATATTTTTAATACGTTAATGTCGGTCGAAAGACCCACTGCTTTAACAGTTTATATGCTGAAAAAACAAGAATTAACTCGAGATATATAGTATAACTTACTGATATTATTCGTTATGAGCAAGATATTATTATTTAACAAGCCTTTTGATGTGCTGAGCCAGTTCCGCAAGACCTCTGATACAGACACCTTGTCCGACTTCATTAAAGAACCTGACTTTTATCCCGCCGGCCGGCTCGATAAAGACAGTGAAGGCTTATTGTTGCTCACCAATGACGGTGAATTACAACACCAGATCAGTCATCCCCTTTTTAAAATGCCCAAGACCTACTGGGTACAGGTCGAAGGAGACATAGACGACCCCGCCATTGAGCAACTGCAGTCAGGTATTCAACTGAAGGATGGCCTCACAAAGCCCGCAAAAGCCAGTAAAATGGCCGAGCCGAATATATGGACTCGCGAGCCACCTATTCGCTATCGTGTTAGCATCCCGGATTCATGGCTGAGTCTGACCATTACCGAAGGTCGAAATCGACAGGTACGGCGTATGACTGCGGCAACGGGCTTTCCAACCTTGCGTTTAATCCGCTACCAGATTGGTCCCTGGACGCTGGATGGATTAGAGCCTGGACAGTGGCGTATGATCGACGTCGACAAAACAGAACTGAAGAGTGATCAAATTGCAGGAAAATCATCACATCACCGTCGCCGCAGTCATCGAAAAAGATAATCGGTTTTTAATGGTTGAAGAATCTATTCAGAATCAACATGTCATTAATCAACCTGCAGGGCATCTGGAAGAAAATGAAACGCTTGTTGAAGCCGTCATCCGTGAAACACTGGAGGAAACAGCCTGGCAGTTTGAACCTGAATATGTCACTGGGGTGTATCAGTGGGTTCAACCAGAGAATCAGCAAATATTTCTACGCTTCTGTTTTACAGGTACACCTTACAATGTTGATAAGGATAGAAAACTTGATCAGGGAATTATTCAGGCCAGCTGGCTTTCGCATGAGGAACTACTCGGCCAACAACATAAATTACGCAGCCCTTTAGTGTTGGCCTGTATCGATGATTATTTGCAAGGTCAGCGATACCCCTTAGACATCATTCAAAACATACGCTAAATCGAAAACTTCGAAATGTCATCTGCAGAAAAAAATAAACCCATTATCGTCGGCATGTCTGGTGGTGTTGATTCCTCCGTCACCGCCCTGTTACTCAAACAACAGGGTTATGATGTGCACGGTGTATTCATGAAAAACTGGGAAGGTGATGACAAGGATGAT
>JAOULB010000075.1 GCA_029882235.1 Gammaproteobacteria bacterium
GCAGGATAGTGAGCGACCCATTCAAACCCAGAGTGATATTAATTTCCATATGAGTTACTGTTCCTTATGACAACGATTGTTAAATGCCCGACCTGTAATAAAGATGTTGAATGGACAAAGCAACAAAAATGGCGACCATTTTGTTCTGATCGATGCCGCTTGATTGATCTTGGCGAATGGGCCAATGAATCACATCGTATTGCCGGTTCTGAAACCATCCCTGAAGAATTGCTCGATACCGAACAATATAAAGATACTTAGTTTACCTTTAGCTGAAACTGCGCTAGATATTCCTGTTCTTTTGTTTCAAGCTTTATTTCCACCAGCCAGTCACTTCTCCCTGAGGTACAAACTGGCAACATCGCCTGCCCTTGCCATATTCCTTTTTTCATTTCAGCAAGATTAAATTTACTCAAGCCCATCTCCATGCCTTGCATAACAAAATTGGCTGAGGCTTTGTTGATAGTTTGTTGAGAAAACCCATTAGCCTGTAATTTCACATCGAATAATTTCATCGCAGAGACTGGCTGACTTGTACTTAATGTTATCGACAACCCTTGTAAGTTTGCACCACAGGCTTGTTGTGATGGATCGCAGTCCGGGGAAAGATTGATTAACTGTATAGATTGTCGTGGTGAAGCTGTATTTTTAAAGCTATTAATACCAATAACACTTAAAACGATAAACACGGCAATAAAGAAATAATGTTTCACTGTCATATTCTTACCACCAGTTACTAATACCTGCGATGCCTTGCGCACCGAGGTCTCTGGCCTGTTTGATGGTTTGTTCTGACATCCCCCCCAGCGCATAGACAGGCATGGTCGCCTGCTCTGCTAAAGCATGAAAACTGTCCCACCCCAGACCCGCTTCACCTGGATGACTTGGAGTTGGTAATACTGGTGAAACAACAATGAAGTCCGCTTCAATTACATTGGCCTGTTCTAGTTCTTCTTCATTATGTACCGATGCAGCAAGCCATTTATCTTTATCAATTGGCCGTGAGTCGCATTGCATCAGGCGATGACTATTTAAATGAACACCATCGAAATCGTTTTTCTGAACAAAATCAGTTGCCGTATTCAACAAAAGCCTTGCGCCATGCTCAGCACAAACATGTTTGGCGATAGTTGCAAACTCAAGAAATTCTACATCATCTGATTGACGTAAGCGCAGTTGTACCAGCTTAATTCCTTTCCTCAATGCATTAATCAAATGATGTTTAAAGTCATCTCGATCCTGAAACTTGCCCGTGATTAAATAGGTTTCTGGCAAGTTGATAGAATGAATAATCGTTCTATTCGCTGCTGGAAAGTCATATTTTACAAGCTCATCTTTTTTGACCCAGCGAACTTCCTGCCCTTCCATTCCCTCTGCCGCCCCTTGATAACGGGTCACTCGTTGAACATCAAGCAGCACATGTTTATCCGAATAATTGAATGGAATACGAATTAAAGGTTCAGAGCGATTAATGGTTAAGGCAACTTCTTCTGCGAATTCACGCTGTAATGCCTCTAATACGGTTTCATCTGCTTCGACTTTACCGCCGGGAAACTCCCATAAGCCACCCTGATGCAAATGATCAGGTCGTCTGGCAATCAGAATTTCACCCTGCTCGTTTTCAATCACACCAACCGCAACATGCACAGGAGAAGAAGTCATAATGAGTTAATACTCAGGTACGATACTCAGCATTAATTTTGACATAGTCATAGGAGAAATCGCAGGTCCATATCTGGATCTGACTGTTGCCGCGATTTAATTTTATCTGGATAGGAATATCCGTTTGTGACATCACAGCCTGACCGCGTTCTTCGGTGTAGTCATCGGCACGCCCACCATTTCGAACAACACAGACATCACCGAGAAAGATTTCGATCTCATTGATATTAAGGTTCTCAATACCGGCACGACCGACTGCAGCGAGTATACGGCCCCAGTTTGGGTCACTGGCAAAGAATGCTGTTTTAACCAGTGGCGAATGCGCAACGGTATAGGCCACCTGTTTACACTCGGACTCATTCTTGCCACCAGAGACATCAATGGTAATAAATTTGGTTGCCCCTTCACCATCACGGACAATGGCTTTGGCCAGATCCTCACAAACTTCTATTAGCGCATCACTGAATATTCTATATTCATCCGTTTCAGCACTCTCAATTTGCACTTTGCTTTTACCCGTGGCCATAAGCACACAGGCATCATTGGTTGAGGTATCACCATCAACAGTTATTCGATTAAATGAATAATCAACTGCCGATTGCAGACATTGCTGCAGTAGATCCTGTTTCATAGAAACATCGGTTGCAATATAAGCTAACATGGTTGCCATATCCGGACGGATCATGCCTGAGCCTTTGGCAATACCTGTAATCGTAACTGTTTCACCCACTAAATTAATCTGACGCGAACAAGATTTAGGAACAAGATCAGTTGTCAGGATCCCATAGGCGGCATCTCCCCAGCCATTTTCATCAAGTTGCTCAATGGCTTTGGGAATCGCAGTTTGAATTTTATCGACTGGTATTGGCTCGGCTATAACGCCGGTTGAAAAGGGTAAGACTTGTTCGGTTTTGCAGTTCACTTCAGCAGATAAAGTTTTACAGCATGAAAAGGCATCCTTAATGCCCTGTTCGCCCGTACCCGCATTGGCATTACCCGTGTTGATTAAAAGATAACGAGGAGAATGAGTCGCTCGATGTTGTTTGGCGACAATGACGGGCGCTGCGCAAAAGGCATTGTTGGTAAAAACAGCCGCTGTGCTTGCGCCTTCAGCTATTTCAAATACAACCAGATCGCGACGATCAGTCTTTTTTATACCCGCACAGGTCGTACCGACACGAATGCCTTCAACAGGGAATAAACCTGATACCTTTGGAAACTCACTCATGAACAGAACCTGATCTGTAGCTGGCTCTTATCAGGCCAGTTTGCCATGGCACTGTTTAAACTTTTTACCAGAACCACAGGGGCAAGGTTCATTACGTCCGACCTTGCGACCTTCGCGAACAAATGGAGTATGATCTTCACTATCTTCACCCTGTAGTGCACCTGACTCCTCATGCTGGAATTCCATATTTCCACCGGCACGACGGCGTTGTGATTCCATCGCCTCAACATCAGACTCATCACGCACCTGCACACGACTCAAGATTCCTACCACTTCATGTTTGATACGCTCGAGCATTTCAGTAAACAGGTCAAAGGATTCACGCTTATATTCCTGCTTGGGGTTTTTCTGCGCATAGCCACGCAAATGAATACCCTGACGCAGGTGATCCATAGTTGCAAGGTGATCTTTCCACTGAGTATCCAGCACCTGCAGCATCACCTGTTTTTCTAACTGACGCATAACTTCAGAACCAACTTCCGATTCCTTATGCTTATATGTTTTATCAATCTCATCAAGAATCCTGTCGCGCAGAGATTCTTCATGCAGCTGATCATCTTTTTCCAACCATTCACGGATCGGCATTTTATGCCCAAGCTCACCTTCAAGGGTATCTTCCAGTCCGGGGATATCCCATTGTTCTTCGATACTTTGTGGTGGTACAAAACCATCAATGAGATCATGCACAACGTCTTCACGAATCGCCTGTATGGTTCCAGAGATATCATCTTCGGCCATGAGCTCATTTCGTTGGGTATAAATCACTTTACGTTGATCATTGGCAACATCATCGTATTCCAGTAATTGCTTACGTACATCGAAATTATGACCTTCAACCTTGCGCTGTGCATTTTCTATCGCCCGACTCACCCATGGGTGCTCAATGGCCTCACCTTCCTGCATGCCCAGCTTGCTCATAATCGCAGCGATACGCTCTGAAGCGAAAATACGCATCAGGTTGTCTTCCATTGAAATAAAGAAGCGACTTGAGCCTGGATCACCCTGACGACCTGAACGACCACGTAACTGGTTGTCAATACGCCGAGACTCATGGCGTTCGGTACCGATAATATGTAAACCCCCTGCTTCGAGCACCGCTTGCTGGCGTTTTTTCCATTCAGCTCTGGCGGCCTCGACTGTATTCTCATCCGGGTTTTTCATCCCGGCAACTTCAGATTCAAAATTACCACCAAGCACGATATCGGTACCACGACCCGCCATGTTGGTTGCAATTGTTACTGCGCCTGGACGGCCCGCCTGAGCAACAATCTCTGCTTCACGCTCATGTTGTTTGGCATTCAGCACTTCATGTTTCACTTTCTCTTTACTGAGGAATTTCGAGAGTAGTTCTGAGACTTCAATCGAAGTTGTACCTACAAGCACAGGCTGCTGACGACTTTTACAATCAGTGATGTCCTGCAAAATAGCGTTAAATTTTTCTCGTTGCGTCAGATACACCAGATCGACCATATCTTTTCGAACCATGGGTCGATGGGTTGGGATAACGACGACTTCCAGACCATAAATTTGTTGAAATTCGAAGGCTTCTGTATCTGCCGTACCCGTCATACCCGACAGCTTGTCATACATACGAAAGTAGTTCTGGAATGTGATCGATGCCAGTGTCTGATTTTCATGCTGGATTGAAACTTTTTCTTTGGCCTCGACCGCCTGATGCAGGCCATCAGACCAACGTCGACCCGGCATGGTACGGCCAGTAAATTCATCGACAATCACAACTTCATTATTGGCAATGATATAATCCACGTCTTTGGTAAACAGGACATGGGCGCGCAGCGCGGCATTGACATGATGCATCATGCCGATATTGGTTGCGTCATAAAGACTTTCGCCTTCGGCAAGTAATCCGGCGCGTGCAAGCAGATCTTCAACATGCTGATGACCATCTTCAGTCAGAAAGATTTGTTTATTCTTCTCTTCAACCGAATAATCACCAGGACCATCTTCTTCTTCCTGCTTGCTTAATTTCGGCACCAGCTCATTAATCTTGGCATAAAGCTCAGAACTGTCTTCAGCCTGCCCTGAAATAATCAGTGGCGTACGCGCCTCATCGATAAGGATCGAGTCCACTTCGTCGACAACGGCAAAATGCAGATCGCGCTGCACTTTTTCTTCCATACTAAAGGCCATGTTGTCGCGAAGATAATCAAAACCAAATTCGTTATTGGTACCGTAGGTAATATCAGCAGCGTAGGCCTTCTGTTTGGCCTCATGATCCATCCCCGATATGGCCACTCCTACGGTCATTCCAAGGAATTCATACAATTTGCCCATCCAGTCAGCATCGCGTTGAGCAAGATAATCATTGACCGTGATAACATGCACGCCCCGACCCGTTAAGGCATTGAGGTAGGCTGGCAATGTTGCGACCAGAGTTTTACCTTCACCGGTGCGCATTTCAGTAATCTTGCCCTGATGCAGCACCATACCGCCGATCAGCTGGACATCAAAATGGCGCATGCCCATAGCACGCTTACCTGCCTCTCGAACCACCGCAAAGGCTTCGGGCAAAAGTGCATCGAGGCTTTCGCCTTCATTAAAACGAGTCTTAAATTCAGAAGTCTTGGCCTTCAGATCATCATCCGAAAGTGCCGAAATCTCTTCCTCAAGATCATTAATATGGGCAACGGCTTTACTCAGTTGCTTAACCAACCGATCATTTCGGCTACCAAATACCTTCTTCAGAACTGTGCTTAACATGTGTACTCGGATTACTCCAGCGGGAAAATTTGCTAAATCAAAAGGCGGTATTCTACAGGTCTATATCCCTTTTGTCCGCATCCTTTATTGTTGTTGTGGCTTCAGCCTTATCCGACCACGATCATCGATGTCGAGTTCAGTTTCAGGAAAATCTTCGCGGGTTAATTCAGCAATAAGCTTTGCGGCCGTATGCTGGCTATCCAGCTTTGGCCCGTCTGGTCGAACCTGGCGTGCAGAGACAATCTGCCCGCTTAGAAAGCGCCCATCGGCACCAAGATTGGCCACCAGTATCGGGGCCAGGCCTTTCAAACTGGCGACACTAATTCCCCAATGGGTACAGAAATTACCCAGGCTATAGGCAATGAGACGCCCCTTGTACAGCTCGAGAGCCCTTGGCACATGCGGGCCATGACCAAGCACCATATCAGCACCAGCGTCTATAACGGCCCGAGAAAAGGCCACCACATCGCCCCGATTCTCGCCATGGTAAAACTCCTCCTCAAAAGGAACATGGGTAACATCCAGCCCCTCAGCACCACCATGGGTCGATACCAATACGATATGGTGCGTCTCAGCCAGGGCCTTGACCTTCTCGACCGCTTTTTCCGTGTCCAGCATGTCATGAGAATTACCAAATGGGGCAAAGGCAATAACCGCCACTCGCAAGCCCTTCACCCGCATACTGGCCACGTCACCCAAACGGCCTGTGTGATGAATTCCGACTTCAGCCAGAGCCCGCATGGAGCTACTCCTGCCTTCCTCGCCAAAATCGCGGGCATGATTATTGGCCAGGCTCATGACATCGAAACCTGCCTGCTTAAGGTATTTGGCATAACGTGTCGGGGTGCGAAACAGATAACAGGCTGAGAGTGTTTTACAGGTTTTGGCTGGCACACCGCCATCGAGCAAAACCCCTTCTAGATTACCGAAAGTCAGGTCTGTTGATCGAAGCACTGGCGCAACATCCTGGAGCAGGCTCACACCATCATCGTCCGCGAGGGTATTTTTCGGGTAATCCGTACCCAACATCATATCGCCAACAGCGGCAATCTGGAGCTCCGTACCGGCGAGGCGCTCATCAACCACGAGTGGTGAACTACAGGCACCTAATAACAGGGTAGAAATAACAACGAAGCAATAATTGAAGTGATTTAATACTTGAGCAGAACGCAACCCCTCGTCCCCAAAATAGATTCAGCCGGCTAAAAAGCCGGCTGAAGGTTTATTCTCGATTGCTGGATGATCAACGCGTTGCGTGAATGTATCGTTTAGGATCAACCTGACGGCCATTACGCATAACTTCAAAGTGAACGTGAGGACCCGTTGAACGACCAGTTGTACCCATGATAGCTACCACCTCACCTTTCTTAACGGTCTGACCAACTTTCACGGCATTTTGCTTATTATGACCATAGCGTGTGAAGTAACCATTACCATGGTTGATTTCAACCAGATTACCATAACCTGAACGCTTACCAGAGAAGGTCACAACACCTGCGGCAACTGAGACAACGTCTGAACCTTCCTTACCCGCAAAATCGACACCAGAATGATGCACGCGTCGGCCAGTGAATGGATCCGTACGTATACCAAAGTAAGATGATAACCAGCCACGTGTTATTGGACGACCTGTTGGGATAACTTCAGCCTGAAGGTTGCGAGTCATCATCATTGTTTCCAGCACGCTAAGTTGCTGACTACGGTCTTTGATCTGACCAGATAATTCATTCAGAGACTTAATAAAGTCAGGCACACTCATCGAGTTGCCATGTGAATCGCTAGAAACAGGACCACCCTGAGCCGGAGGCTTGTCGAAATTGAATTCACCTTTATCCAGTTTGGCCATTTTCGTGAGTCGCTGTCCAAGCGCATCCATACGGATGACATGTGCCTGCAGCTGACCAAGACGTAAAGCCAGTGCATTCATGTTTTCATCTGCAACACGAGTGGCTTCATCTATTTGTAAGCGCTGCGCATCAAGCTCAGACTGCATGGCCATAGCCATATCATCAGGGTTAGCCTTTAAATAGCTCAAGCCCATGTTGTATCCAGTGTAGAGAAATCCTGCCGGAAGGATGACAAATACACCCAGAACAAGCGCTATGACCTTTCTTTTGCTAAGGGTCATAAGGCCTGCACAGCCCTTATTTCTTGTCATCAATACAATATTCATATGTCTACCGCTACCTTCTCGCTGTTCTAATTATCTATGCTGTTGTATCGGCTGCCCGATATGCCGGTTTAATTTTTTTTTTAATTTTTCCGCCAAATTGAGCGGTATTTCTTATAAAATGGTTTGCCAAATGGCTCCAACCCCTTATATACAATACGAAAGTATGGATTCAGTCAAGAGAATATTCAAGCACTTAGGTGATCAAAGTAGTCAAGTTGAGCACTTAATCACACGCGTTATGCAGCAAAAGCGAGATAATTGCCTGCTCGAATCTGCTTTTCCTTCAAACACTTACAAACATTGTCATTTTATTCGACCTTCCAGGGAGCATCTTGTTGTCTTGG
>JAOULB010000076.1 GCA_029882235.1 Gammaproteobacteria bacterium
TGCGCGTCGCATGGTTTCGGCAATACTATGAGTGCGTTGCACTTGATCCATTTTTGTTAAATCAAAACCATTGAGAATATTGAGCATCTGAATAATGGCGACCCCGCCCGATGAGGGTGGGGCTACGGAAGTCACTTTATAACCTCGATAACTTCCAGTAAGCGGTTGACGCTCAACAATACTATATTTTTTTAAATCCTGTTTTAGCCAGATCCCACCGGCTCTGCGCGTACCGGTAACCAGTTTGCTTGCAACTTCACCCTGATAAAAACCAGCATGCCCATGTTGCGCCATTGCCTTTAATGTTTTTGCCAGATCATGTTGCTTGATGACATAACCCAATGGTGGCACTTCATTATTTTTTAAAAATATCTTGGCAGCTGCCGGTGAGGAACGTAAGGCCTGCAGACGAAACTTTGCCATGCGTTGGTAATAGGGTGTGACCTTAAAACCATTTTCGGCCGCGCGTATTGCCGGTGCCAGACTTTTTGATAAGGGTAAGCGCCCGTACTTCTTTGCAATATGAACCAGTGCGGCTGGTTCGCCGGGAATGCCCGCCGCAAGGGGCCCATCAACGGATAATTTTGGAATCACTTTACCACTGGAGTCCAGATACATATCGCGATGCGCCTGTAGCGGTGCCTTCTCACGCCCATCGATCATCACCTGCTTTCCATCTTTGGCGCGATGTAATAACCAGAAGCCACCACCACCGATACCCGAACTATAAGGTTCAACGACTGCTGTGGTTGCGCTTACCGCAATAGCAGCATCAAAGGCATTACCACCTGCTTCCAAAATTTCAAAACCTGCCGCCGTTGCGGTGGGATGTGCACTGGCAATGGCTGCCTGTTTCGGTTTGACGGCTTGTGCAGTTGCACATACAAACAATAACAGACCAATAATGATGGGTTTAGATTTATGCATAATAGAAATCAACTTATAAAATCAGAGAATAGGCCAGGCCAGTCACTGCACTTGCTGCAATTACCGTAACAATACCGATGTTAAATCTAAATAAGGCAACAAATGCGGCAATCGTGATCAACAATGAAAACCATTCAAAACGACCATCCAGTCCTTCTGGCCATAACACATGATAGGCAAAGAACACGGCCAGGTTGATGACCACCCCCACAACAGCAGCTGTTATACCTGTTAGTGGCGCACTGAACTTTATTTCATGGCGTGTTGCCTCAACCGCAGGCGCGCCTAATAGAATAAACAGGAATGAAGGTAAGAAGGTAAACAGAGTGGCGATGGACGCACCGGCTGCCCCGGCTAGTGCCAGATTCTCAGGACCAAAGATTTCTTTGGTCCAGCCACCAACATACCCCACAAAGGCGACAACCATAATCAGTGGCCCTGGAGTTGTTTCGCCCAGAGCAAGGCCATCGATCATCTGAGTCCCTGTTAGCCACTGATACTGATCAACCCCCCCCTGATAGACATAGGGCAACACCGCATAGGCACCGCCAAAGGTCACCAGTGCGGCCTTGGTAAAGAACCAGCTCATCTGGCTTAGCGTGCCTTCCCAACCATAACTCGTAATCATCATCCCCATCACACCGGCCCAGATCAATAGCCCAATAATTGCGTAGCTAATCAGCCGGCTCCACTTGAAGCGCGTATGCTCAGGTAGCGGGGTATCATCATCAATAAGCGCCGGGCCATAAGAGTCCTTGCCAGAACCATGATGACCACCCGCCTTGAATTTATCCGGTGCGATGTGCGCACCGATATAGCCGATAATGCCCGCAGCCAACACGATGGCAGGAAATGGAATTTTAAAAACGAAGATAGCAATAAAGGCCAGCACCGCCATGCTCCAAAGCACGCTATTGTTTAAGGCGCGCGAGCCAATTCGATAGGCGGCAAAAATCACAATCGCCGTCACTGCCGGTTTTATGCCATATAAAATTCCGGCAACAACAGGCAGATCACCAAAAGACAAATAAATCCAGGTCAGCGCAATCAGGATAAACAGTGACGGCAACACGAACAGGGTACCTGCAATGATGCCTCCCAGAGTGCCATGCATGAGCCAGCCAATATAGGTGGCTAACTGTTGGGCTTCAGGCCCCGGTAAGACCATGGTGTAGTTGAGTGCATGCAGAAAGCGATGTTCAGAAATCCAGCGGCGTTTTTCTACCAGTTCCTGATGCATCATGCTGATCTGACCCGCCGGGCCTCCAAAGCTTATAAATCCCAGTTTTAGCCAGTAAGCAAAAGCGGTCCATAATGAAACGGGCTGCGGCCTTTCAGCATTGTTCATACATTTTTACCTGTTATTGTTATATTAAAATCGGGCACTATACTACAGTACTAATTAGTGCATCACACGCATAACTGACTGATAACCATAATAATTGTCAATAATTAGTATATGTTAATGTACTTAACTTGATCTATGTCAAGACATCCTGTTCTATAGCTTGAGAGTATAGGGCTGTCGCCGACAAACAGGTTAATGTTATTAAGAGGAAGGACAAAAAACAAACGTGAGTCAATCAATTAGCAGAGCCCAATTTATACGGGGCAACTTCAGTGGTAAACATTGTTATATCCGCCCACCCTGGTCTAAACAGGAAATCGAACTTGTAAGCAACTGTAGCCGCTGCAATGATTGTATCAGTGCCTGTCCCGAAAACATCCTCACAACTGATCCCAAAGGTTTTCCAAAAATTGATTTCAAACAGGGTGAATGCACCTTCTGTGCAGAATGTGTCTCTGCCTGTCAGGCCGATGTATTTACAAACGACACTGATTTATCACCCTGGAGTCTGACTGCCAGTATCACGAGCAAGTGCTTACCCCTTCAAGGCATTGTCTGTGGCCGTTGTGCGGAAGAATGTGAAACTGCGGCCATCAGTATGAAGTTGATTGCAGGTGGTATTACTATCCCACAACTCAATATTGAAACCTGTTCTGGCTGTGGTGCCTGTTATCGCATCTGCCCAACCAACGCTATCGAATTATCCTACACAGGAGAAACACCGTGAGTGAAGCCATAAATATCTGTGGTGTATTAATCCACGCCATGCCTGATAAAGTTACTGAGGTAAAACAAACACTACTCGAATATGAAGGGCTGGAAATACACACAGTGACTGAAGATGGCCGTATGGTGATCACTTTAGATTATCCAGACCGCGGTCAGATGATGGATACAATCAATCAACTTAACTCTGTTGCAGGCGTACTCTCTGCGGCAATGGTTTATCAACACAACGAATCGAATGACATAGACATAAAAGAACAGGAGGCCAGCGTATGAAACAAACACGGCGTGAATTTATTAAGACGAATGCCATTGCTGCGACAGCAACTGCTGCAGGTATTGCATTACCTGGGATTAAAATCGCAGAGGCAAAAAACCGCGATCTGATTCGTTGGGATAAAGCACCCTGCCGTTTCTGTGGTACAGGCTGCAGCGTACTGGTGGGTACTAAAGACGATAAAGTAGTTGCCACACAGGGTGATCCCGAGTCGCCCGTTAACCGTGGACTCAACTGCATCAAAGGTTACTTCCTGTCAAAGATTATGTATGGCAATGATCGTCTGACCAAACCCCTGTTGCGCATGAAGAATGGTAGATATGACAAGAATGGCGACTTCAAGGAGGTAAGCTGGGACAAGGCCTTTGATGTTATGGCCGAACAATGGAAAAAGGCACTGAAGAAAAAAGGACCAACCTCAGTCGGGATGTTTGGCTCTGGTCAATGGACTGTGTGGGAAGGCTATGCAGCATCAAAACTGTTTAAGGCTGGATTCCGCTCCAATAATATTGATCCCAATGCACGTCATTGTATGGCCTCAGCTGTAGGAGCCTTTATGCGTGGCTTTGGTTCCGATGAACCTATGGGTTGTTATGATGATCTTGAAGCAGCCGATGCCTTTGTACTATGGGGAGCCAACATGGCCGAGATGCATCCCATCCTCTGGACCCGTCTGTCTGACACCCGTCTGACCAAACCCGGTTGTGAGGTGCATGTTTTATCTACCTTTAAGCACCGTAGTTTTGATCTTGCTGATAATGGCATGGTCTTTACACCACAGACCGACCTGGCAATTTTAAATTACATTGCCAACTACATCATTGAGAATAAAGCCTATAACAAGGACTTTATTAGCAAACATGTCAACTTCACCAAGACACCTACTGATATTGGTTATGGCTTAAGACCAGATCATCCGCTGGAAAAGAAAAAGACTGGCAAGGGCGGCAAACTTTCTAAAATCAGCTTTGAGGAATATGCCAAATCCGTTTCGAAATACACACTGAGTTATACCTCCAAACTAAGTGGCGTACCTGAGAAACAACTCAAACGTCTGGCCAAGCTTTATGCTGATCCAAACAAAAAAATCTCTTCTTACTGGACGATGGGTTTCAATCAGCATACCCGCGGCGTTTGGGTGAATGGTCTTCTTTATAACGTTCATCTATTGATGGGTAAGATTTCTGAACCGGGTAACAGTCCCTTCTCTCTAACTGGTCAGCCTTCAGCCTGTGGTACTGCCCGTGAAGTCGGCACCTTTTCACATCGTCTGCCTGCCGATCTGGTCGTTAAGAATAAGGCACATCGTGACTTTGCTGAAAAGATCTGGAAGCTACCATCCGGCACCATTCCGGCAAAACCCGGTTTCCATGCTGTATTGCAAAATCGTAAATTAAAAGACGGCGAACTGAATGCCTACTGGGTGATGTGTAATAACAATATGCAGGCTGCACCCAACATGAATGAAGAAGGCCTGCCCGGTTATCGTAATCCGGAAAACTTTATTGTTGTGTCTGATCCTTACCCAACCGTCACGGCACAAGCTGCGGACCTGATTCTGCCGACCGCCATGTGGGTCGAGAAAGAAGGCGCCTATGGTAATGCCGAACGTCGTACTCAATTCTGGCGCCAGCAAGTGAGTGCTCCCGGTGAAGCCAAATCCGATCTCTGGCAGCTGATGGAGTTCTCCAAACGCTTCAAAGTGGAAGAGGTCTGGCCTGCTGAGCTGATTGCGAAGATGCCGCAGTATAAAGGTAAAACCCTGTACGATATTTTATATAGAAATGGCCAGGTCGATAAATATAAAACACAGGCCATCACTGATAAACAGGGCAATAAGTATCAAAACGATGAAATGAAAGACTTTGGTTTCTATGTGCAAAAAGGTCTGTTTGAAGAGTATCGCATCTTCGGTACCCAAGGACCCAAGAAAGGCCATGACCTCGCTGAGTTTGATACCTACCATCAGGTACGTGGGTTACGTTGGCCTGTTATTAATGGTAAGGAAACACTCTGGCGTTATCGTGAAGGCTACGATCCCTTTGTTAAGAAAGGCAAGGGTGTCGAGTTCTATGGCAAGAAAGATGGTAAGGCGAATATCATATTTGCTCCTTACGAACCTGCTGCGGAGTCACCGGATAAAGAATATGATCTGTGGCTGTCTACCGGTCGTGTACTCGAGCACTGGCACTCCGGCACTATGACTCGACGTGTACCTGAACTCTATCGCGCTGTACCCGATGCCATGGTTTACATGCATCCCGATGATGCTAAGAAACGCGGCCTGCGCCGCGGTATGACTGCAAAGATCATCAGCCGCCGTGGTGAAATGACCGCTGAAATTGAGACTCGGGGTCGCAACCGACCACCCATAGGTCTGGTCTTTATTCCCTGGTTTGATGCCAGTCGTCTGGTCAACAAGCTTACTCTAGATGCTACAGATCCCTTATCCAAGGAGACTGACTTCAAGAAATGTGCTGTGAAAATTGTCAAGGCATAACCATGAAATATAAAACAGTCCAGAATCAATTTAATTCAAGCTTAGTTAAGCAAAGCGAGGTTCTATTATGAAACTTCTCAGTAAACAAATTGTAATCTTTATTGGCATCTGTATTGCTGCTACAACGGTATATGCTAAAGATGTTAACTCTCTACGTGGTTCACACCCGATTGAAGCAAACTCTAAAAAACCTGTAGCGAAAAAATGGCACAGTGATCAGGCACCAATAAAGCGTGAATTTGTACATCAACCGCCATTAGTGCCACATAAGATTGAAGGCTATGTCATCAACACTAACTCAAATAAATGTCTGAGTTGCCATAGCTGGGCGAATTACAAGGATAAAGGTGCAACAAAAATTAGTCTGACCCACTTTACCGATAGAGACGGCAACGACCTGGCTAATGTATCGGCACGACGGTATTTCTGTACACAGTGTCATGTTCCACAGGTTGATTCTAAACCGCTGGTAAAAAACACTTTTAAGCCCGTTAAAAGCATAATGGGCAAATAAACAGATCTACTCATATCCATACATAGACAGGATTTAGATTATGGCGGACAAAAATATATTAAATAAAATTAAACAGCTCATTGGTAATATCTGGCAATTATTAAAAAAACCCAGTGCAAAATATTCTCTAGGTACTTTGCTTAGTGTGGGCATGGTTGCAGGTATTATTTTCTGGGGTGGTTTTAATACTGCGATGGAAATCAGTAATACAGAAACTTTCTGTATTTCCTGTCATGAAATGCGTGTCAATGTTTACGAGGAATATAAAAACACTATTCACTATAATAATCGCAGTGGTGTGCGTGCAACCTGTCCTGACTGTCATGTACCCAAAGAATGGCACTGGAAGGTGATTCGTAAAATCAAGGCGACGAATGAATTATTCCACAAAGTATTGGGCACAATAGACACGCCCGAGAAGTTCAATGATAAAAGATTACAGCTGGCGCAGAATGTCTGGAGAGAGATGAAAAATACAGACTCTCGTGAATGTCGTAACTGCCACGACTTTGAGTCTATGGACTATGCACGACAGGGACGCCGCGCAGTAAACAATCATACAAAAGGTTTTGACAAAGGTCGAACCTGTATCGACTGTCATAAGGGTATCGCGCATACATTACCTAATATGAGTGGTGTCGACCCGAGTGCGGCCTTCCCGGATAATACGGAAAAATAAACAAAAGGCGGGGTAACCCGCCTTTTTTATATTTGTTGAACTGTCATGAACTATTTTTCTGGTATGTGTTTTTGTCTTGCATAGAGATAGGTGCCAAACAAAATACCAAACCCGGTTGGTAAAGCCATGATCTTACCCTCACCCAACATTGCAGCCGCTGATCCTGGACAGGTTCCGGTTAAGCCCCAGCCAAGACCAAATAATAAGGATCCAACAATCAGACCTTTTTCCATGGTCTTGCTATCAAAGCTAAGTTCGACACCACTGACAATAGCCTTCACATTAAAATATTTCAATAAGCGCAGCCCAATAATACCCACTGCAACTGCAGACAAAATCACCCAAAGCAACTGCAGGTCTTCGAACAAAAAAAGTTTGGCATAAAAATCAAACGTAGTTGCACCAGCCCGACTCAGGAAGAAACCAAAGGCCATACCAAAAAATATGAATCTATACTTCATTAATAGCCTCCTTTATTAGCCTGAGAAAAATAAAAATAATATCTGTACGGAAAGTAGACCGCCGATAAAAAATAATGTGCCGGCAAGGATACTTGGCAGGTTAAGCATGGAAACACCCGAAATCACATGACCACTGGTACATCCCCCGGCAAGCCGTGCTCCATAACCCATGATGATGCCACCACAAAATAAGACCAAGACACGCAGCCACATTTCTTGTGGTAAAACGGAATTATACATTTCACCCATGGATAGATTGATGTGCCATTGATAGTCTGGTGATGTGATCGCAGCCAGGGCAGAACCGAGAGGGATGCCAATCGCAAACCACAATCGCCAGTTATTAAAGGATGCAAATTCGCCACTGGAAAATATTTCCAGGCTTGAGAACGTACTTAGTGGGTTATAGTAGGTCTTTGAAACACCCAGCATATGCCCCGTATACCAATACTGTATGAGCATGTATGAACCAATAGCTACCCCACCAATCCATCCACTCCAGACAATGACATCTCCCATAAGTCACCATTATTATTTTATATCCCGGCACAAATATTAGTAGATGATTATATAGATGTAAACATAAATACCTATAAATTGTGGAAGTGTAGACAAATTTATAAACAGACAAGCATTGTGAAATTTACTCGCCTAAACTTACTAAGCAAACATAAA
>JAOULB010000077.1 GCA_029882235.1 Gammaproteobacteria bacterium
GACCTTCAAACACAATACCAAACAGGTCAAAGGCTTCGCGTTCGAACCAGTCTGCCGCACGCCAGATTCCAATCACTGAATCCAGCACAGGGGGTTCTCCATCAACAAAGACTTTTACTCGAAGTCGATGATTATTCTTGATTGAAATCAGATGATATACCACTGCAAATCGCGGACCTTCCCACTGACCATCATCATATTCGCTGTAATCAACACCACAGATATCGATGAGTTCTTCAAAGGCAAATTCGGAAGCATCACGTAATTTTGTACAAACCTGAGTTAACTGATCCTTGTTGACGATTAAGGTCGCTTCACCAAAGTGGATCCGTCCATCAGAAACGGCATCGCCAAAACTATTACGCAGTTGCTCGAGCAGGTTTTTATAATAATCAGACACCGAATGCTTGGCTCTTTATATTAACGGGCGATGGTATTGGTGCGACGGATTTTTTCTTTTAACTGAATAATGCCATACAACAGCGCTTCAGCCGTTGGAGGACATCCGGGCACATAAACATCAACAGGAACAATACGATCGCAACCGCGAACAACAGAATAAGAATAATGGTAATAACCGCCGCCATTGGCGCAGGATCCCATAGAGATGACCCAACGAGGTTCAGCCATCTGGTCATAAACTTTACGTAAGGCCGGGGCCATTTTATTACATAAGGTACCCGCCACGATCATTACATCCGACTGACGCGGACTCGGGCGAAATACACCTGTACCAAATCGATCAATATCATAACGCGATGCCGCTGCCTGCATCATTTCAACCGCACAACAGGCAAGTCCAAAGGTCATTGGCCATAAAGAACCTGTTCGTGCCCAGTTGATGAGACTATCCAGCGATGTGGTTACGAAACCTTCTTTCATGGTACCTTCAATTATTCCCATTCAAGAGCTCCTTTTTTCCACTCATAAATGAAACCGATCACAAGAATACCCAGGAAGATTGCCATGGCGGTATAACCAAACATTCCGATCTCCTCAAGCACAACAGCCCAGGGGAATAAAAAGGCAATCTCAAGGTCAAACAAAATAAATAAAATCGCGACAAGATAATAACGCACATCAAACTTCATACGAGCATCTTCAAATGCTTCGAAACCACATTCATAGGGAGATAGTTTTTCACTATCAGGACGGCTGGGAGACAGGGCGAATCCCAGTACGATCATCACGGCACCAACGACCAGACCGATGATCATAAAAATCAGAACTGGAAGGTAATTCTCCAGCATGGTTATCCTCTCTCCCCTTATTGGCGTTGCTGATTCTAGTGCAGCAAATTTCTTTATTTAAGTCTTATGCGCCTTACCTAGATAAGGTGGGTCAGTCTAGGCAGACTGTGAAATGCTGTCAAGTTTATAAATTTATTGTTTTTCTTTTAAAAACAGAGAGATACTTTGATTTGCTAGGGGTATAAAAAATTTCGCTGGAGATAAAAACTGCTCAAAGAAAAAACAATACTGAAATATTTAAATTTGTTTAGCAATATCAGTGCTTAATAAGCCGATAATAGTAATTGCTGATAAAGTTAAATCTAAATTTTCATTATTATTAATATGGTTTTTATGTAATGAACTCATGTGCGATTTATTTTTCATTCTCTTTAAGCAAGGCTTTTTGTTCTTCACTCAATGAATTGGATGAATCATCTGAGCTAAAGACTTTGTTATAGACACCTTTAACCGTACGTTCTGCCTTATTATAGATATTATGAATCGCCCGACTCGGACCTGTTTTATACCGAGTATCCCCACTACATGGTGAGCCTTTAAAATAATATCTAAACGAGTGTGCAAAGGCTTCCTGCTGTTTACTATATAGATCAAGCTCAAGATCGCTTTCAATTTGCGCATTCAAGACTGCATCGCACTTGCAGTCATACATACCTCGTTTGACATAACACAGATCGTGACGCCGACATGCCTTATCCAGCCTATCAATGGGTTTTGGATCCCTGGAAACATCTTTTGGGTGGTCAGGTCCACACCAGTTACCATAGACCTTTATTGATGCAACACTTCCTGTGCGAGTTCCACCTTTTGAAGCACAAGCAGCTAACACCGCTATGCATAGAATTAATACAAATAACTTTTTCACACTTCCCTCGATATATCCATATATTCAACGATGATAAGCCTGAAAACAGGCTTAGGCAAGAATCGACGAGCGTCATTCCTGATTCATCCCTGACATAAAAAAAGCTCCTGCAACGTCACATCACAGAAGCTCTTTTTCAATATGGTGCCGATGGCCGGAGTCGAACCGGCACGGCTTACGCCACTACCCCCTCAAGATAGCGTGTCTACCAGTTCCACCACATCGGCAAATTTCTTTACTCAGACTGAGGAACGTCCGAAGCAGGTACTTTCTGCTTCTTAGTTGTATCGGTCTGTTGAGTTTCAGGAACCATGTCTATAACCGAAGTCGGTTTGGCATCTTTGGTTGCCAGATAGGCCAGACTTAGACTGGTAATAAAAAACAGTGTCGCCAGAATTGCTGTCGTGCGTGTCAGGAATGAACCTGAACCACGACTACCAAATACTGTGCCCGAGGCTCCACTGCCAAATGCAGCGCCAGCATCCGCACCCTTGCCCTGTTGTAATAAAACCAGTGCAACGAGTCCAACAGCGATCAAAACATGTGCGACTAATAACAGATTGTGTGCCATGATAATTCCGTATACTTCGTTCGATTAAAAATATTACCCAGCTGCCTTACATATCGCCAGGAAGTCTTCCGCCTTTAATGAGGCGCCACCAATCAGCCCACCATCAATATCATCCATGGCTAGCAATTCCGCAGCATTGCCAGCATTCATACTACCACCGTATTGGATACGTAATTTATCCGCAACACCCTGATCGTGTTCGGCTAACAATTTACGAATAAAGGCATGAACGTCCTGAGCCTGTTGAGGTGATGCAGTTTTACCTGTACCGATGGCCCAGACTGGTTCATAGGCAATCACACCTTCACCTAATGTCTGGATACCCACTTCATCAATAACCGCTTTGATCTGGCGTCCACAAACTTCTTCGGTGATGTCTTTTTCACGTTCTTCCAGCGTCTCACCAATACAAAGGATTGGAATCAGGCCGGCTTGATGCGCAACAGCAAACTTCTTTGCCACCAGAGCATCATCTTCACCATAGAGCGTACGACGCTCAGAGTGACCAACAATAACGTACTTACAGTTGAAGTCCAGTAGCATTGAAGCGGAGATTTCACCGGTAAATGCGCCCTTTTCTTCAGTACTGAGGTTTTGACCACCCCAGGCAACCGCTGAACCAGCGAGTTGATCGGCAACATCAGGGATATATATAGAAGGTGCACAGGCGACAACTTCAGCATTTTTGACTTCTGCCATGCCTGCTTTGATTCCATTCAGCAATGTTTTAATACTGTCTCGGGAACCATTCATTTTCCAGTTTCCGGCGATAATTGGTTTACGCATCGATCTCCCCTCGGGTCTTCTTCGCAGCTGTAAAAATAGCGCGAAAGCTTACCGCCCAGCGTGGCATAAATCAATCAGGAAAGGGGAAAACCGAGAGTTTTAGGGGAAATAGTCTGAGAATCAGCCAGAAACGACTTGCCGTACGACCTCAGCGATACCATCTGCGACCGTCTGAACCTGACTGGCGTCCTGGCCTTCGACCATCACACGAATCAGTGGCTCGGTGCCGGATGGCCTCAACAGCACGCGTCCCGATCCATTCAGCTGAATTTCGGCCTCTTTGACGGCCTCTTTGACCGGTTTCTGCTCACAGACTTCCATGCGTTCTGTCATGGTGACATTGATGAGAGTCTGTGGATACTTGCTCATGCCTGAGCGGAGTTCCTTGAGGGTCTTACCGGTATCCACGACTGCAGCCAGCACCTGTAGCGCAGACACCATACCGTCACCCGTTGTAGTTCGATCCAGGCAGATAATATGACCTGATGACTCTCCACCAAGGATCCAGTCTTCTTTAAGCAACTGTTCCATGACATAACGATCACCCACAGCAGCGCGTTTAAATGGGATGGTATTTTTATCCAGCGCATGTTCAAAGCCCAGGTTAGTCATGAGGGTACCAACAACCCCGCCATTCAGCTCTCCTCTGGAATGACGATCCATGGCAATGATATAAAGCAGTTCGTCACCGTCGACCAGATTACCCTCATGGTCAACCATAATGAGACGGTCGCCATCGCCATCCAGAGCCACACCTAGATCGGCTTTTTCTTCCAGCACCGCCTGCTGTAGTTTTTCCGGGCGGGTTGAACCAAAGCCATCATTGATATTTAAACCATCCGGGCGATTTCCAATCGCAATCACATCGGCACCCAGCTCTCTTAATACTGAGGGACCAACCCAGTAGGTCGCGCCATGGGCACAGTCGATAACAATTTTTAGACTTTTCAGGCTAGTGGCATACGGAATCGTACTTTTACAGAATTCGATATAGCGACCCTCGACATCTTTCACACGCATGGCTTTGCCGAGTTGGGCAGAGTCGTTACAGATCATGTCTTTATCTAATTGTGCTTCAATCGCATGCTCGACATCATCAGGCAGCTTGGTCCCATCCGCTGAGAAGAACTTGATGCCATTGTCATAATATGGATTGTGTGAGGCACTAATTACAATACCGGCTCTTGCATGCAGGGTTCGTGTTAAATAAGCCACTGCAGGTGTTGGCATAGGCCCCAGCAGATAGGTATCCAGGCCCGCAGAAGACAAACCTGCCTCAAGCGCGGACTCAAACATATATCCAGAGATACGTGTGTCCTTGCCAATAATGACTTTGCCGCCATCGTCACCCGCTAGCACCTTGCCTGCGGCCCAGCCGAGTTTGAGCATAAATTCGGGGGTAATTGGAAATGTACCCACTTTGCCGCGGATACCATCGGTGCCGAAATACTTTCTCGCCATATCGTAATGCCTTAATTTATGAAGCAGTGCTCACAGCCTGAGCCACTTTTATCGCGTCGACAGTTGCAGCCACATCATGTGCCCGAATAATCGAAGCGCCCTTTTGTATTGCCAGCGCCGTAAGAGCGACACTGCCATAGACTCTTTCGTCTACGTCTTTGTCTAGTATATATCCAATTGTCGATTTTCTCGAAATTCCGAGCAAAACAGGCAACTTTAGACTCATAATTTCATCCAGATGCTTCAACAGACTCAGGTTATGAGCCGGGGTTTTGCCAAAGCCAAAACCGGGGTCAATCAGGATCTGAGCGCGATCAATGCCACTCGCCACGCATTTTTCAATTCGTTGTTGTAAAAATGTCTTTACCTCGGCAACAACATTGTCATAGTGGGGAGAGGCCTGCATGGTACGTGGCTCACCCTGCATATGCATCAGGCATACCGGTACGTTTAATTTTGCGACAGTTTCCATTGCATGTCCCTGACTCAATGCACAGACGTCATTGACCATATCTGCACCTGCGGCCACAGCTGCAGACATGACTTCCGGTTTGCTGGTATCAATCGAGATTGGAACATCTGATTCTCGGCGGATGGCTTCAATAACAGGAATAACGCGTTCAAGCTCCTCATTAACAGAAACTGCTTTTGCCCCAGGTCGGGTTGATTCCCCCCCGATATCAATAATGGCTGCGCCTTGCTCGACCATCTGGCGCGTTTGTTGGAGTGCTGATTCAATCGACTGAAACTGACCACCATCTGAAAATGAATCCGGGGTAACATTAAGAATCCCCATGACACATTGATCAGGTAAAGTAAATTTACGCACAGGTGTAATAAAACTTGGCATGTTTGTTTTCTTGTTCGACGTTCATCGAATCATACATGATGAATATTTTATTTGTTGCCACTGAATGAAAATGCCCCGCATTAGCGGGGCATTTATATCGTTAAGTTTACTGACTAATGTTCGCCAGCAGGACCACCAATTGCACCGCCTTTTTTATCGCTGGCTTTTTTCTCAACAGCATCGGCTGAATCATCACTTGAAGGTGGTTGCTCATCCCAATCTGCGGGTGGTCTGGGTTTATTACCGTTCATGATGTCATCGATCTGGTCTTTATCAATCGTTTCGTATTTGATCAGAGCTTCCGCCATATTGTGCAACTTGTCCATGTTGTCGGTCAGGATTGTCTGTGCACGTTCATAGTTGCGGTCAACAATAGAACGAATCTCTTCATCAATAATATGTGAAGTTTCATCCGAAACATTTTTATGTTGCGTCACAGAATGACCAAGGAAGACTTCACCTTCTTCTTCACTATAGGTCATAGGTCCAAGACGCTCTGATAAACCCCATTTGGTCACCATACTGCGAGCCAGCTCTGTCACGCGATGAATATCATTCGAAGCACCGGTAGTGACCTTCTCTTTACCAAAAACAAGTTCTTCGGCAAGACGACCACCAAACAGGCTGGATATACGGCTCTCTAACATTTGTTTACTGTGACTGTACTTATCTTCTTCAGGTAAATACATGGTCACACCCAGCGCTCGACCGCGCGGAATAATGGTTACCTTATAGACAGGATCATGATCTGGCACATGCCAACCAACAATCGCATGGCCCGCTTCGTGATAGGCCGTGAGTTTTTTCTCATCCTCACTCATGACCATGGACCGGCGCTCAGCACCCATCATAATTTTGTCTTTGGCCTTTTCAAATTCAGCCATTTCTACCAGACGTTTATTTGCGCGAGCGGCAAACAGGGCCGCCTCGTTCACCAGATTAGCCAGGTCGGCACCCGAGAAACCGGGGGTCCCACGTGCAATAGTGCGTGCTTCAACATCATCAGAAATCGGCACCTTGCGCATATGTACTTTCAGGATCTGCTCACGACCTTTCATATCTGGAAGCGGTACGACAACCTGGCGATCAAATCGACCAGGACGTAATAAAGCAGGATCAAGGACATCAGGACGGTTGGTCGCTGCAATGACAATCACACCTTCATTACCTTCAAAGCCATCCATTTCAACCAGCAACTGGTTCAATGTCTGTTCACGTTCATCGTGACCACCACCCAGACCAGCACCACGATGGCGACCAACGGCGTCAATTTCGTCGATGAAAATAATACAGGGTGCATGCTTCTTGGCCTGCTCGAACATGTCTCGAACACGAGAGGCACCGACACCCACGAACATCTCAACGAAGTCAGAGCCGGAAATTGTAAAGAATGGCACCTTGGCTTCACCTGCTATCGCTTTAGCGAGTAATGTTTTACCGGTACCGGGTGAACCCACCATCAAAACACCACGCGGAATCTTACCACCCAGTTTCTGAAATTTACCGGGGTCGCGCAGGAATTCCACCAGCTCACCCACTTCTTCTTTGGCTTCGTCGACACCCGCCACATCGCTAAAGGTGATTTTGACCTGATCTTCGCCCAGCATGCGGGCACGGCTTTTACCAAATGACAGTGCACCTCGACCACCGCCACCGCCTTGCATCTGGCGCATGAAAAAGATCCACAGACCAATAATCAGCAGGAAGGGGAACCATGAAATAAAGATTTGGGTCCAGATCGACTGTTCGATAGGCTTGCCAACAATTCTGACGCCATGCTTCATCAGATCACCAATCATTGCCGTGTTATCGGTTTCCGGACTGAAGGTTATGAAGTTTGTACCATTGGTTGATGTACCAGTAATGGTTCTACCCTGGATCTGGACATCACTAATCTGATTGCCTTTCACATTTTCAATAAATTCAGAATACGCTATTTTCTTCTCGCTTTTCTGGGTACTCAGATTATTGAAAACAGACATCAGGATGACTGCAACAATCACCCATAAAATAATGTTCTTGGTTAAATCGTTCAAAATAATTCCTCTGCAATACCTGCCCGATTTACTCGGCCGTTAACTGATTATAGTTTGCCTTTATAGCCACTGGCCAGTAAATATACTTCTCGCGAACGTGGCCGAGACGCTTTCGGTTTACGCACAACCACCTTCGTGAAGTGTGTTTTTATTTCCCTGAAGTAGTCATCAAAGCCTTCACCCTGAAAAACCTTCGTTAAATATACCCCGTTATTTTTAAGGATATTTTTGGCTAAATCAAGCGCTAATTCGGCCAAATACATGGCTTTGGGCTGATCGACCGCCTT